>NZ_JBSIUR010000002.1:0-219554 GCF_053654655.1 Helicobacter sp. 23-1045 | reverse complement strand
CGCATTTTTCGCGGTGAGTGCTTCAACTTTGGCGAGATTTATTTGCAGTGCTTCGCCTAACTTTACCACAGGTTTTTTATTCCATTTGTCATTATTATGCGTGGTTTGCTTTGTCTCGCCTTCGTTATTTGAGTATTTTAAGTCTAAAATTTGGGATAGTAAATTTTCATTATTGCCGTTAAATTCCGCATTTATGGTGCTAAATTTATATGAATTTGGTGCGATGAAAAATGTCGTCTCTGCGCTTACAGATTTGCCATCTTTGCTAGTGCCGACACAAGAGATACTCGCCTCACCGCTAGATTCTGGCGCATATTCGCCAAAGATGAAATTTTTCCCTTTGCCTGAAAATAATGCGCTAAAAAAGCTATTTTCTTTTGCCGCTCCGCTAAAACTTTTGCCACTTTTTTCGGTGATGGTGCAGTTTAATGATGAAATGCCACTGCTAAATTTCCCCGCGCTATCGATTGAAAAAATGCGGAAATTGTATGAGTTGCCTGAGATTTTCGTATGGACTTTTGAGGCGATTTGATTTGTATTGCCATCTTTTTCATCTAAAATTACCAAGTTGCCTAACTCATCGGGCTTTTCGGGTTCGGGCTTAGAAGTGTCGCTCCACCCGCCACTTGGTGAATCTGAGCTCTGTTCGCAGGGGATTGCAGCGGTGCCCTGCCAATTTATGTATTCTTGGAATACGACAGATTGCCCGTTGCCGTTTCGTGGCATATTTGCAGGTGGTGCTGGGTCGGTGTATGTGTAGCAAAATCGCCATCCACTTGCTAGTCCCTTTATGCCTTTTAGGTGCTTTTCGCACTGCTCTTGTGTCATATCTGCCTTGCAGTTTGGCTTCCAATAATATCGTGTGCCATTAGCGTCTCTCTCGCATTTATTTTTGTCGTTTTCATCTTTGCCTGTTTGCTTATCCACGCATTTTGCGACTTTGGACCAATCGCTGGTGCGGACGCAATATTTGTAGGTTGTAAATGGATTTTTGGAGCCGGTGCCTATGGCGAAGTTATTATCTTGGCATTGCAAGGGGCAGTCTGTGCCTACTTCGGTAACTCTGTCATCCTTGCCATCCAAGCTCCACACCCACTCTTTGTTGCAGTTTTCCGTTGTGGGTTTTGGGAGGCAGTAACTGCCAAGCATATTTTTTTTCGTGCTTTTCGTTTTGCCAATTTCGGAAAAACAGCGAAATTGTTTGTCAGATGGTTTTATGCCCCCCCCCGCTGCAAAAACAGCAGAAACGCTAAATCCAAGCAACAAAAGCAGTGCAAATATCTTTTTCATCGTAAATCTCCAAAGGTTAAATTTATGAAAATTTGGCATTTTAGCAGGATTGATTTAAAAAATGTTTAGATTCTGCGAAATTTTTGAAAATCGCAGAATCTTGCGTGAATTTTTGCAGAATCTAATAGATTGCCACGACTTGCTTTCGCAAGTCTCGCAATGATGAAATGGATTCCCACTCCCTTGCGGAGGGGATTAGGGGGTGGGTAATTTTCGCATTAGATTCTGCGTTTTTCGCAGAATCTTGCCCCAAATCCGCAGAATCTGCCAAAAAAATCATAGATTCTGCCCCTACAACCTCATCTCCAACACTTGATAGCTAAAATCAAACACCATCGCACCGACATTTTCAACCTCCATTATTAGCTTCATATTCTTTTTTTGCTGATATTCTAACTCATCAAATGCGATTAGAAATCCCCTTGCCCAGCGGTTTCGCACCCCTAAAATCTCATCACTCTCTTCAACCTCAATCTCTCGCATCCACATAAAATCCACATTATTTGTCAGCCGAAAATGTAGCGATTCTACAAGCGGGATATCCACCTCGCTAAAAATCTCAATGAAAAAATACTCCCGCCCCGCGCCAAAAATGCGTGAATCGACATTATTTAAATGCGTAGCGATGGCAATTACTTCGCTTTTGCCACCCTTTGAAATCTCTGCCTTGCGACTTTGATTGATTTTTTTCTCCATTAAAACGCTTGGTTTATACCCATCTTTGTAAAGTCCGCACCCGCTAAAAAATCCCGCATTTAGAAACGCAATTAGAATAATCCACCGCACCATTAAACTTCTTTTTTTAAAAATTTTTGGATAAGATTTTAGCAATTTTTTCTTTAAAGGATAAAAATGGCAAAGCACCTTTTAAGCACGACAGAATTAAGCGTAGATGAGATTTATGGCATTTTGGATGAAGCACTTGCGATGAAAAATGCGCCAAATATCGCGCCATTTTTGAGCGATAAACTTGTTAGCACGATTTTTTTTGAGAACTCCACTCGCACATTAAGTAGTTTTGAAATCGCCGTAAAACGCTTGGGCGGGAAGGTTGTCCGCCTTGATATCTCTAAAAGCTCCACACTCAAAGGCGAAAGTATGGCAGATACCGCCGCAAATATCAACGCAATGCGCCCAAATGCCATCATCATTCGCCACAGCCAAGCGGGAGCGGGCGAATATCTCGCGCGGTATGTGAGTGCGCCAATCATAAACGGCGGAGATGGCGCGCACGCCCACCCTACACAAGCATTGCTAGATGCGATGACGATGAGAGAGCATTTTGGCGAGTTGCGTGGCAAGCGAATCGCGATTGTGGGCGATATCGCAAACTCGCGCGTGGCGACAAGCGGGATTGATTTATTTACGCGACTTGGGATGAAGGTGATTTTAGTCGCACCACCGCATTTTCAAAGTTTAGCACAAGAATCGCAAAACTTGCAAAAATGCGCTGATTTGCGCGAAGTAATAGATTGCGTAGATGCGATTATGAGTTTGCGGACGCAAAGTGAGCGGCATAATCATCAAATCTATGGTTCGCTAAAAGATTATGCGTCAAAATTTTGCATAACGCGCGAGTTGCTTGGGGAGCGGGATATCATCATCTTGCACCCGGGACCTGTGCATCGAAATATCGATATTGATGATGAGATTTTGCGTGATAGGCGAAGCAAAGTGCTCTCACAAGTCGCAAATGGCGTTTTCGTGCGAATGGCAGTGTTGAAGCAATTTGTGCGATGAGAGTGCGCGAAAATTGCTAGATTCTGCGAATCGCACGAAAATCGCAGAATCTACCACAAATCCGTCATTGCGAGGCACGAAGTGCCGAAGCAATCCACACATTTCGTCATTGCGAGATTCTGCGAATTTGGCGCATTAGATTCTGCGAATCGCAGAATCTGCATTAAAATTTCACATTTTTATTAAGGATTTGAGTTTTGAAAATTTTTATTTTATTTTGCGCTATTTTTTCCGCACTCATCGCACAGCCCTACATTTCAATCGATGGTAAAATCAAATACAAAAATTTAAAGCATTTTGATTATGCAAATCCAAACGCACCCAAAGGCGGGACGCTCAAATCCGCTGCGATTGGCACTTTTGATAGCCTAAATAATTTTAGCCTAAAAGGCGCGAAGGCAGAAGGTTTGGAGCTGATTTATGACACGCTCACGGTGCAGAGCAAAGATGAGCCTTTTAGCGAGTATGGGTTGATTGCCGAATCTATCGCGCTTTGCCCAAAAAATGACTGCGTGATTTTCACCATAAATCGCAATGCGCGCTTTAATGACGGCGTTGCTGTGAAGCCAAGCGATGTGAAGTTTAGCTTTGAAGTGCTGATGAAGTATGGCAATCCGCTTATAAAGCAGTATTATGCCGATGTGAGCGCGGTTTCGCTGATTGGCGATGATAAAATCAAATTTAGCTTCAAAAACGGCGACAATCGCGAGTTGCCTTTGATTTTGGGGCAGTTAAGCGTGTTGCCAGAGCATTTTTATAAAGACAAGGATTTTGAAAATCCGCTGTTAGTCCCGCTAGGCAGTGGCGCGTATAAAATCAAATCCTTTGAAGTAGGGCGAAAGATTGTCTATGAGCGCGTGAAAAATTATTGGGCGCAAAATCACCCCACGCGCAAGGGGCTTTTTAACTTTGATGAAGTGATTTATGAATACTACAAGGACGAAAATGTCGCATTGCTCGCATTTAAAAGCGGTGCGTTTGATTTTCGATTAGAAAATAGTGCGAAAGTGTGGGCTACGGGCTATGATGGCAAGGCGTTGCAAAGCGGTGCGCTAAAAAAGGCGACATTCACTCACGCGCTCCCTAGCGGTATGCAGGGCTTTTTTATGAATACGGCGCGGGAGGTTTTTAGCGATATTGCCTTGCGTGAGGCGATAAACTATGCCTTTGATTTTGAGTGGAGCAATAAAAATCTTTTTTTCTCTCAATACACGCGCACAAAGAGCTACTTTGATAATTCGATTTTCGCTTCACGCGGGATTCCTAGTGGCAAAGAAAAAGAGATTTTGCGCTCTTTGGGCGCAAGTTCGCATATTTTAGATTCGCCATTTCCTAGCGTGGTGTTTAAAAATGCAAAACAAAGGCGCGAATCGCTTCTCCACGCGCAAAAAATCCTAAAAGACGCAGGATACACAAAGCGCAACAATCGCCTTTTTAAGGGCGATTCGCAAGTGCGCTTTGAGATTTTGCTAGTCTCAAAGGCAATGGAGCGAGTCGCCTTGCCCTTTGTGGCAAATCTCAAAATTTTAGGCATTGAGGCAACTTTGCGCACTATTGATTTGGGGAGCTACATAAATCGCGTGAATAATTTTGATTATGATATGATTGTCGCAGTAATCCCGCAGTCGCTATTTCCGGGCAATGAGCAGCGGTATTTTTGGAGTAGCCAGAGCGCGGAGACAAAGGGTTCGCGCAATTTCGCGCGGATAAAATCGCCCATTGTCGATAAACTCATAGAAAATATTATAAACGCCAAAGATAGCGATTCGCAAGTCGCAAATGTCCGTGCGTTGGATAGAATCTTGCTTTGGGGATTTTATGTCGTGCCACATTTTCACTCACGCGAATTTCGCGTGGCATATTATGATAAATTCGCATATCCCGCAACTTCACCACTCTATGACTTTGATATTTTTTCGTGGTGGGCGAAGTAGATTTGGTGGATTTGTGCGAATCTAAAAGATAGATTCGCGTAATGATTCAAAGTTGAATCTATAAATAATTTGCATTTAGATTCGCATAAAGTCCGCGAATCGCACAAGATTCACGATTCGCTGAAATAGATTGCTTCGTTGTATTCGTTTTACTCACGCACCTCGCAATGACGAGAATATTAAAATAATTTGCGTTAGTAAATCACAATCCGCAGGATTTGCGAACGAAGTGAAGCAACCATCGAAGTAATGGCGGTGTGGCTTTGCACGAAGTTTGCCCTATTGCAAGGAAATAGGACTAATCGTCCATTGACGAAGCAATAGGGCAAACTTCGTGTGAATTGCATACCAAAGACACAAATTGTCCCGCCCTACGCTTACTTCCGCTTTTTTAGCACTTCCGCCAACAAAAACGCCAACTCAATCGCCTGTGTCGCATTAAGTCGCGGGTCGCATTGTGTGCTATAATTTGACGCAAGCGCACTCTCCGTGATTTGCGCCCCGCCACCGATACATTCCGTTACATCTTGCCCTGTCATTTCCAAGTGAATGCCCCCAGCGTAGCTATTATGCGCCTTGTGAATCTCAAAAAAGCTTTTCACTTCCTCCAAAATCTTGTCAAACGCGCGGGTTTTGTAGCCATTACTTGCCTTAATCGTGTTGCCGTGCATTGGGTCGATACTCCACAAAATCTTGCGCCCCTCAGGTAGCACCGCCTTTAAAAGCGCAGGCAACTTCGCCTTTATCTTATCTGCGCCCATTCGCACGATGAGATTTAGCCGTCCTGCTTCATTTTGCGGATTTAGCGCATCGCAGATTCCCATAATCTCATCTTTTGTCGCGGTACTACTGATTTTCACACCAAGCGGATTTTCCACCCCGCGCAAAAACTCTATATGCGCACAATCAAGCCCCCGTGTGCGCTCCCCTATCCACAGCATATGTGCAGAGCAGTCATACCACTTGGCCGTGAGCGAATCCTTGCGACAAAGTTGCTCTTCGTAGTTTAGTAGCAACGCCTCGTGGCTTGTGTAAAACTCCGTTTCTTTGAGCTGCTGCGTATTTTGCGCATCGATTCCACAGGATTTCATAAACTCCAACGCCTCCGTGATTCGCTCTGCCAAAACCTCATATTTCTTGCCAAATGCGTTGTTTTTGACAAATTTCATATTCCACTTATGCACTTCATTCAAATCCGCAAAGCCCCCTTGCGCAAAGGCACGGAGCAGATTTAGCGTAGCGGCTGATTGATTGTATGCCTGTAACATTCGCTTTGGATTTGGCATCCGCGCCTCCACGCTAAAATCTGTGCTATTTATAATATCGCCCCGATAAATAGGGATTTCCACGCCATTTACAATCTCACTATCATTGCTTCTAGGCTTTGCAAACTGCCCTGCTAGTCGCCCGACTTTCACCACAGGCATACCCCCTGCAAATGTCAAAATCGCGCTCATCTGCATTATCACCTTAAACATATCGCGGATATTTACGGCATTAAACTCGCTAAAAGATTCGGCGCAATCGCCACCTTGTAGCAAAAATGCCCTGCCCTCTACCGCGTCAGAGAGGCGTTTTTTAAGGTTTCGCGCCTCCCCTGCAAAAACAAGTGGCGGATAGCTTTTGAGCTCGCTCTCCACGCGCTTTAATAGCGTTTTATTTTCGTAAGTGGGCTGTTGCTTGATAGGGAAATTTCTCCAACTCTTTGGCGTCCAATCTTTTGTATGTGGCATAAATCCGTCCTTAAAAATTTATAAAAATCGCCATTTTAGCAGAATCTGCTTTAAGTTTTATCAAAATCGCAGAATCTGCGGTGTTTTTCGCGTTAGATTCTGCGAAAAATTATTAGATTCTGCGATTTTGATAAAACAAAAAATTGCCGAAATTGCCTGAAATACTTTCTAAAATACTTTGCAGTGGGGGCGAAATATGCTTCAAAAAATGCTTAAAAAATGCGCGGTTTTGGTGCTATTTGTGGGATTTGGCGCGAATTTGAGTGCGGAGGATTTCAGCGATAAGAGCAGTCTTACAATCGGTGCGTATGGCAATTTTGGCGCGACTATGGGCGTTGGCGTGGATTTTGGCTTTACGATTTATAGTAGCGATAGCCTGTGGCAGGTGCGAAACATTATCTCAATGGAGTATAAAGGGCTGAAATTGCAAGGTGGCGCGTATGATTCAAGTGCGCTGATTTTTAATGAAAAAGTCGCGTTTGCTTTGCTTTTAGGAAGCTCGGTTAGCGCGCACATCGACTTTTCGTTCTTTCGCCCATATCTTTATGTAAGCGGCGGATTTGGACTGCTTGGCGCGAAAAATTCGCCGATGGGAAATGCGCCGTTTTATTATGAAGTGCAAGGCGGTTTGGGGCACGAATTTATCACGCTTGGCGGGCATACGCTGTTTTTTGAAATCGGCGGGGGGATTAGCAATATCACCTACCCACTGCCAAATCAATCCAAAAACGCCACGCTTGGCGGGATGGTAAAGACGATAGTGGGGTATAGATTGCATTTTTAGATTCTGCGAATTTTGCGTGAAGTGCGAGAAAAACACAGAATCTAGCGGGAAAATCGCAGAATCTCACAAGAAAATCGAAAAAAACGCAGAATCTGTCGTGTTTGTTTTTTTGTCATTGCGAGAATCCGCGTTAGCGGATTCGTGGCAATCTAAAATCAAATCTTGTGTTTTTCGTGCAAAATTCTGCGATTCGCAGAATCTAGCGCGGTTTCCGTCATTGCGAGATTCTGCGAAGCAGAATCGTGGCAATCCATTAGAGAGACTCTGCATTTTAGACGAATCGCTTACTTGCAACGAATCTGTATTGATTTGCTTTTGGGATATTGATTCAATATTTTGATTAGATTCGCGTGATTTATGGATTGCTTCGTTGTGGCTTCGCCACGCCTTGCAATGACAAAATAAAAGCAGATTCTGCGATTCGCAGAATCTCGCAAGAAATTCAAAAAAACGCAGAATCTAGCAAGAAATTTGCAAAAATTTGCAGAATCTATCGCAGAATCTAATGCGAAAATTACCCACCCCCTAGCCCCCTCCGCAAGGGAGGGGGAACAATTTCCGCAGAATCTCGCAAGGAAATCGCAGAATCCCGCACGAAATTCGCAATAATTTGCAGAATCTAGGATTGTCACGAATCCACTAACGCAAATTCTCGTAATAACGGAGATATTTCGCTTCGCTCAATATGACAAATTTCTGCGTGTGAGAT
This sequence comes from Helicobacter sp. 23-1045, assembly GCF_053654655.1. Lineage (NCBI taxonomy): Bacteria > Pseudomonadati > Campylobacterota > Epsilonproteobacteria > Campylobacterales > Helicobacteraceae > Helicobacter > Helicobacter sp. 23-1045. The sequence goes on along the minus strand of NZ_JBSIUR010000002.1, from coordinate 211,364 downwards.
TCTGCGAAAGGCACAAATTTCGCAGAATCTCGCATAAAAATCAAAAAAACGCAGAATCTTCGCACATTTTCACACAAATCCCCACGCAACCTAACGCATTTGATTACCCATCATTTTTCCCCACATTAGCTTATATTTGCGTTGCACTGCTTCTAATTCGCGCTTTTTATTTTCCACCTCTTGCAAAAGCGTCTCTATCATTTTTTTATCGTCTGCTTCTTTTTCTCTCGCACTCAAAAGCGTATCTTTTAAAAACTGATTTTCGCCCTTTATTGTGGCAATCGTCTCATCTTTTGCTTCAATCACCTTTTCGTGCAAACTCAAAATCGTCCCTATGCTTTGCTCAAAAAAGTCGCCATCCACGCCACTTTTTGCCACCAAATCGCTCTGTGTGCTTCGCACAAGCGCATTTGTCCCGCTCACACTATCGACATATAGGACATTTTCGATATATTTTGCGTTGATTTGCCCCTTTGCGATTAGCTCTTTGATTTGTTCGGTTTTTAGTCCTGTGATTGTCAAAAATTCATCGATTTTTATCCAATTTTCTTTTGTATTCGCGCTCATTGGTTAAATCCTAACTTCGATTTCCGCAGAATCTAACTCGACTTTTTTTGCCTTCATCACCCTATCTTGAATGAGTTTTCCTGCCAACTCTTCATTTTTTAACGCCAAAATCTGCATTGCCAAATACGCCGCATTTATCGCACCTGCCTTGCCTATCGCCATTGTCGCCACAGGCATTGCGGAGGGCATTTGCGCAGTTGATAGTAGCGAATCTAGCCCATTTAACGCACTTGCATTGAGTGGCACACCAATCACAGGGCGCGAAGTCTCCGCTGCCACCGCACCTGCCAAATGCGCCGCCATTCCCGCAGCTGCGATAAACACACACGCACCGCGATTTTGCGCGTCTGCGACATATTTGCGTGTCCGCTCGGGGCTTCTGTGCGCAGAGCTAATGATGACTTCATAAAGGCAATCAAACTTTTTTAGCACTTCCACGCACTCACTCATCGTCTCATAATCGCTTTTGCTCCCCATAATTATGCTGATAAAATCCATATTCGCGCTCCCAAAATTAAACTTTTTGAAATGATAGCAAATTTTAATCCCTTTGCCAAAAACTCTCTTGTAGGCGCGAATCCGCGCTAATTTGCGATGCAAAATCCACGCCATTAGATTCAAGTAAGGTTTGTCCTAAAAACGGATTGCGCCCTAAACCAAAGGATTTTGTGCAAATTCCTAGCGAATCTAAAATAAGTGGCGCAAAGTCAAAGTGCGAAAGATTGCGGGATTTTGGGCTTAGATTCGCGGATTTTGTGTGCGAATCACAAAAGCGCGGATTTATAAAGACATTGTAGATTTTGCGCGATTCGCGGGGCAAATCGATATTTGCATTCATCAAATGGTCGCCCACAATCAAAATCGTAGTATTTTCATAAAAATCCTGTGTGCGAATCCACGCCACAAATTCGCCAATTAGCGAATCTTCGCAATTTATGGCGTTTTGGTAGTTTTCTTCCATTTCGCCACAGGTGGATTCGATGAAAAAGTCGGGCGAATGGGTGTTGTTTGTCAATAAATATAACGCAAAAGGTGCAAATTCGTCTTGTGGCGATAAATCGGGGAGACTTGCCACTCGCTTCGTTGATGAACTATCAGTTCTATCGCCTCGCTCGTGGCTACGCAACCCCGATTTCTCGCTCACAATACTAGAATTTGTATTTTGATTTTTCGCTGAATCTGTTAGTTTTCGCAACTCATCTTTTGCAAATTCAAATAATTTGCTATCCGAAAAACCCCAATGGTGCGGATAATCATTTGGCAATGCGCCGATTTTTTTGTAATGTTTCACATCTTTGCTTTGTATTTTGTGAGTGGCTAAAAACGCGCCCTTTGCGACAAAATCATCGTTTTCACCCATAATCATCACTTGATTGTAGCCCATTTTTGCAAGCGAATCGCTCACACACTCCGCATTTGGCAAAAATGTCTTTGCGATGATTGATGGCGAATTTAGCGGGATTCCGCACATATAGCCAATCATTCCAGCGATTGTCCAAGAAGTCGCACCCACTTGATTGTGTCCGCCAAAGCCCTGTGTGGTGGAGAAATTCACATTTTGATTTGCAAAGGCGCGTAGATTTGGGATAAGAAAATTTGACTCCAAAGATTCGACAAAGATTACAATAAGATTGCGCTTTTGCGTGGAGCGTGGCAAATCTTGCATTTCTATCCTATAATTTTCCTCATAAAAATTGCTATAATCCTTTGGCGCGAAGTATTTTTGCAAATGAAAATGCGAATCCAAAATCCACGCATTTAGCACGATGACAGCGATAAAAAGCGTGATTTGTGCGTAGAGATTCATAATCGCACAGATTTTTTTAAACAGCCAAAATATCGCAAAAATCACAAATGCGATTGCGCCAATCCACAAAATCGCCTTTATCGCAAACCACGCGCCAAAAGGCTCATTCCACCAAAATGATTTGAAATATCCGCCTTTGATGAAAGTTAGCACCATTTCATAAAGCGGAATGTGTTGTTGCCACGCCACAATCATTGAGACTTTGATGATTTTTTGCGCTTTTAGCAAAAATGCCCCAAAGATTAAGCCCAAAAATAGCGCGACATTTGGGCGAATCGCAAACAAAATCGCCACCAAAACGCTAGGGATTAAAGCGCGTGTTGCATAGCTTATCAAAAAGTCGCTATTTACGCCCACAAGGGGAAATCGCAAGTGAAACATAACCACATCAATGGTAATGTCGGCATAATAATTATTGACAATCCAAATATAGCTAAAAATCGATAGCGCACTTAAAAACGCGACAAAAATCGCAAAGATTCGCAAGGAAAGGTGAATCTTTTGGTGCGAATCTAAAAAATGCCACAAAGGCGCGTCAAATTTTTGATTTGGGCTTTGATTTGTGCTTTGATTTGCGCTTTGATTCACACTAAACCACGCAAATAAAATGGTAGATTTTTTTGCTCATCTTTGATAGTGGTGGGCTGTCCGTGTCCGGGATAAAGCGTGGCGTTGTAGGGGATTTCGCCAAATCGCTTTAAGGATTCGCGCATATCTTTTGGGCTTGAATAGGGAAAATCACTCCGCCCGATAGTGCGATAGAATATAAAATCACCGCTGAAAATGTAGATTTCGCTAGATTCTGTGTTTTTTGGACTTTTTTCGCTAGATTCTGCGATATTTGTGCGATTCGCAGAATCTGCGCTGTTGTCCGTCATTGCGAGATTTTGCAAAGCAAAATCGTGGCAATCCATAGGATTGAATAAAGAAACTTCGGCTTTGCCTTGTTTTGTGAGCGAAGCGAAACAACCATCTATTTTCAGATTCTGCGTTTTCGTGCAAGATTCTGCGTTTTTTATTTGATTCGCAGATTCTGCATTTTGTCCCCCCTCCCTTGCGGAGGGGGCTAGGGGGTGGGTATTTTTCGCATTAGATTCTGCGATTTTCTTGTCATTCTGAGCGAAGCACGAAGTGCGTAGCGAAGAATCTCTGCCATTTTGAGATATTTCGCTTCGCTCAATATGACAATTTTTATTAGATTCTGCGATTTTCGTTTGTTTCGCAGAATCTACCCACCCCCTTAATCCCCCTCCGCAAGGGAGGGGGAGATTTTGAGATTCTGCGATATTTATTTCATTTGCAGAATCTAGCGCAGAATCTGCCTCCAAAACAATTCTAGTATTTGCGGTGTGGCTTTTGTATTTGTGAGAATTTTGGGGATTGAGACTAGACTTGGAGTCTGCGAAATCCCCAAAATTTTCACAAGTGCGAAATTGCATACCCAAAGACGAATTGCTTTTACTTATTTTTATCATCGAACAGCCCGGCGTATGCCCCGCAAAGTGCATAAACTCCACTTCAATATCACCAAATCTAAAAATCGCATTTGGTTCTACTTCAAAATCCGCCGCACACGGCGTTAATCCCAAATCAAAGCAATCGCTTTTTAACATAAACGCATCGCCTTTGGGGCAGTAAATGGGGACGCCTAGCAATTTTTTCAACTCCGCATTGCACCAAATATGGTCAAAATGCCCGTGCGTGTTTAAAATCGCTAATGGTTTGCGGACATTTTCACACACCCATTTTGCCGAATCCACCCCCGCATCGATGATAAATTCGCCCATTTTTGTGCGTAAAATGTAGCAGTTTGTTTCATAGACGCCAAATGCTTTGCTTAATAATTCCACGATTCGCCCCCTAAAATTTCAGCAAAAAACGCAATTTTAAAGTAATTTTGATAAAATCGCAAATTTTAATTTTTTAAGATTCGGGAGCAAAAATGGCGCAAAACAAGCAAAAAAATGCAGATTCGCACACAAAAAGCGCAAAAAAATATAGCGACACACATAGATTTTATGATTCAAGCGATGATTTTAGAGAGCCCTTTGCGCGGGACAAAGATAGGATTATTCATTGCAGTTCATTTCGCCGTTTGGAGTATAAAACGCAGGTTTTTTTAAACGCGCATATCGAATCGCTTGAAGGCGATTATTTTCGCACACGACTAACACATAGCATTGAAGTTAGCCAAATAGCGCGAACGATTGCAAGATATTGCGGGTTAGATGAAAATTTGGCAGAAGCTATTGCGCTATCGCACGATTTGGGACACTCGCCTTTTGGGCATTGCGGGGGCGATGAGTTGGATTTGCTACTCAAACAAAATGGCTTTAAAAACGGCTTTGAGCATAATTTCCAAAGTTTTCGCGTGGTTACGAAGTTAGAAAAACGCTATCAAAATTTTGATGGACTAAATCTCACTTTTGCCACGATAGAGGGCATTTTGAAGCATTCTACGCCATATAAAAAGCCCTTTTTTGGCGCAAAGCTAAATAGCGAATTTAGCATTGATTTGCCACCGCGAATCGAAGCAATTATCGTAGATTTTAGCGATGAAATCGCCTATATTAGCCACGATATTGATGATGGCGTGAAACTTGGGTTGATTGATTTTGACATAATCGAATCTAACAAAATCGCAAAAGAAATCATCGCAAAAATCGAAGCGGGGGGCATAAGTCGCCAAGGCATAAGTCGAAAGGACAAGATTTTCAAATATCGCTTTACTTCTGCGCTAATTTGCTATCTAATCGAAGAAATTATCCGCAATTTTAAGGCGAGTGGGGCGATTTTCTATGATGAATCCATCGCAAAAAATCTCTCCAAACTAAAACAAATTTTATTCAAAAATCTCTACCGCCACGAAGATGTCGTCCGAAAAATGGCATTTGGCAAAAATGTCGTGCGAAATCTTTTTAGCGACTTTATGAATGATAGAGATTTATTGCCAAATGACTTGCGCGAGAAAATATCGCAGGGCGCGAAGTTACATCGCGTTGTCAGCGACTATATCGCCTCTATGACGGATAGATTTGCCATAAAACTTTACAAGGAGCTACACATTGGATAAAGAAAATTTCAGCAAAAAATATTTGCTAGACACATACGCGCGGGATTACACGCATTTTGTGCGTGGGGAGGGCGCGAAACTCTACACCGATAAGGGCGAAGAGTTTATCGACTTTACCGCTGGGATTGGCGTAAATGCGCTAGGGCATAATCACCCCGCGTTAGTTCAATCAATCGCAAATCAGGCGCAAAAAGTGCTTCATTTGTCAAATCTTTTTTATATTGATTCGCAATCGCATTTGGCAAAAAAAATGGTTGAGTTAGCGGGGCAAGGCTCAAAAAATCAGTGCGAAATGAAGGTATTTTTTTGCAATTCAGGGTTAGAAGCAAATGAATGTGCCATAAAAATCGCACGAATCTATGGGGAGAGATTTAGGGTAGATTCTGCGAAAAACGCAGAATCTGCTTCATTTTCTCATTCTCAAAACGCAGAATCTGCTTCATTTTGTCATTCTAATGGTGTGAAGCAATCCACCACTTTTTGTCATTCTGAGCGAAGCGAAGAATCTAAGAAAAATAGAGATTTTTCGCCTATGGCTCAAAATGACAATAATGATTTTTTCTCCGCATACAAAAATCACCGCTACAAAATCATCACGCTCAAAAATAGCTTTCACGGGCGCAGTATCGCCACGCTCCGCGCTTGTGGGCAAGACAAAATGCACACGCATTTTTCGCCATTCCCAGATGGATTTCTCTATGCAAAGGACATTAGCGAGATGATTGAGATTGCAAAGGCTGATAATGCCGTAGCTGCGGTGTTTATCGAGCTTATTCAAGGCGAGGGCGGAATCTACGCTTTGCCAAAAGAACAGGTGCAAGAATTGGCGCGATTTTGCGATGAGCGCGATATTTTGCTGATGATTGATGAAGTGCAAAGTGGCGTTTTTCGCAGTGGTAAATTTTTGGCGTCTCAATACTACGAAATCGCCCCAAATGTCGTAACTTTGGCAAAGGGATTGGCAGGCGGAGTGCCTATCGGCGCGGTTATGTGCGATAAAGGCGATATTTTTGCCCCATCACAGCACGGAAGCACCTTTGGAGGCAATCCACTATCCACAACAGCGGGACTAACCACGCTTGAAGTGCTTGAAGCGCACCAAAAAAGCGGTGATTTAGCCAAAAATATCGCGCTTTTTGATTCGCAACTACAAGCAGTCAAAAGCGCGTTTAGTAGCGTGGTGAGTGGCGTTAGTGGCGTTGGATTTATGCGCGGATTAAAAATCAAAGATGATGAGACACTAGGCGCAATCATCGCAAAGGCAAGAGAAAAGCGACTTTTGGTACTTCGCTCAGGCAACGCCACACTGCGCTTTTTGCCACCGCTTTTAATTAGCGAAAGCGAGATAACAGAGGGCTTTGCGCGATTAAAAAGCGCGTTTGGCGAAATTTAGATTTGCGATTTAGCGAGTATTTTGGCGAATGGATTTGCGCGTATTATGCGCAAACTCCGCTTGGGCGCGACTTTTATACGGCGGTTAGCACAAGTCGCTTTTTTGGTGGCGCAATCGCAAAATATATTTTGGATTTGCTTGAAACGCGCGAGATTGATTTGCCACTAAATATCATTGATTTGGGCGCAAATAGCGCGAATCTTTTGAGTGATATTTGCGCATTTTTAGAGACGCTAGGACTTGGGGTGGTTGAGAATTGCAATTTTATCGCAGTGGAAGCAAATGCGACTGAATTGTCATTGCAAGATTCGCAATGCAAATCAAAGCAATCATCCACTCCGTCATTTCAAGGCAAGTTATCGCCAAAGCAATCCGCTCCCACTCCGTCATTGCGAGGCGAATCGCAGATTCGCCGAAGCAATCCAAACAATATAATTTTTTACAAGAATCTTGCCGAATTAAAGAATGCGAATCGTTACGCAAATCGCCACAATATTTTCATCGCAAATGAATTTTTTGACGCGCTACCTTGCGAAATAATCGATAATGACAAAATGGCATTTATGCAAAATCATCGCCTTATTTTTAAAGCACACGATGATAAAAAAATACAAGAAATTTGCGAAAATTTTAAGATTCACAAAGGCGAAATCCCGCTAGTTTATGATGAAATTTGCGATGAGATTTGCGCGTTTAAATTTATATTTATCGCCTTTGATTATGGCAATGATTCGCCACAAAATGCCATCTCTACGCGCTTTTTTTATCGCCACAAAGTGCAGAATCTAAATGATATTTTGGCAGATTCTGCGTTAGATTCAAGCGCAAATAGCGCGAATCAGACGCACGATTCGCTAAATCAAAGCACGAATCTCGCACCGCTTTTTGGCAAATGTGATATTACTTATAATGTCCCGTTTTTTGTGCTAGATAGGGCGTTTGAGCAAATCGGAGCGACAAAGATTCTCTCCAAACGGCAGGATTTGGCACTCATTGAAAATTTCAAAATTTTGGATTTATTGCAAGATTTTTACGAATCGCAAAACGGCGCAAACCGCATATATTTGCACGAATCAAACAAAATCAAAACTTTGCTTTATGATTTAAGTCCAAAATTTAGCACACGAATCTATAAAAATTTTTAAGATTCGCCTAAATTTAGGTGGATTTGCGCTTTTTGCAAATGATTTTAGCGTTTCATTAAAATCCAAATCAAGCATAAAATAAATCATCAATTTATCTTTAAGTTTGATTTGATATTTTTTTGGCATAATTCAAACTATGGCAAAATTAGATGAGGCAAAAGAGCGATTGGGATTGTTAAAGTTTTGGCTAGGGATAATTGTCGGCTCGTTTTTGGCTAATGTGGCTTGGTTGGCTACAAATTATAATAAAACTGAAACTTTAATAATCATTGGCTCGATTTTGGTTTGTGTCGGTTTGATTGTTGGCTTTGTGATTATCAACCAAAAAATCGAAAAGAAATTAAAAGAGATTGGAGATTTAAAGAAATGATGACTTATATAGTTTTCGGTGTGATTGTAATTGGCTTTGCTGTGATAATTTACACAGGCATTAAAACTGCAATAAACGCATAAAACAGCAATATACGCGATTGTAGCGAATCGTTGATTTAGATTTACCCTATCATAGATTCACAAGCATTTTTTAAAAATTTAAAGTTTTTTTAAGCAAAAATCCACGCGAATTTTATGTATAATACGAAATTTGTTTCAAAATTTTTTAAGGGGGAGAAATGGCAGAGAGTATTGAGAGACGCGACTTTCTTGGTATGAGTTTGGGCGCGCTTGCGGCTGTGGGCGCAATAGGCGCACTTGGAGCGATGAAAAAGAGCTGGGACCCGCTTCCTAGCGTGGTTTCGGGTGGATTTACGATTGTAGATATTTCGCAGTTGCAATTTGGCGAATTAAAGACTTTTGAGTGGCGCGGACAGCCCGTGTATGTGCTAAAAAAGCCACAGGGCGAAGCAAAAGTCGATGGGAGAGATTTTGAAATCGAAGGTGCGGTATATACGATTGGATTGCAGGTTTGCACGCATTTGGGTTGTATCCCGCAATATAGAGCGGAGAAAAAAGAGTTTTTATGCGCGTGTCACGGGGGCGTTTTTGATATTTCGGGGCAAAATATGGCAGGACCGCCACCGCGTCCTATGAGTATCCCGCCATTTAATATCGATGGCAAAAAACTCGTGCTTGGCGAAGAAGGCGAGATTTACAAACAAATGATTAAGGCATAAGGGGGAGAAAATGGCAGAGTTTAAAAAGGCAGATGGCATTATTGATTGGCTAGACCAGCGACTAGCGGTAAAGACGCTTTCAAAAGTGCTAATGACTGAGTATTGGATACCAAAAAATATAAATTGGCTTTGGGCGATGGGCGTGGTGCTAACGATGCTCTTTGCGTTGCTTGTGGTGAGTGGGATTTTCTTGCTAATGTATTATAAGCCTGATACGGCACTTGCATTTGATAGCGTGAATCGCGTCATTATGCAAGAAGTGGAGTTTGGATGGCTGTGGCGACATATCCACGCTGTGAGTGCTTCGCTGATATTTTTAATCATCTACATTCATATGCTTGTAGCGATTTATTATGGCTCTTATAAGCGCGGGAGAGAGATGATTTGGATTACCGGTATGATTTTGTTTGTGCTATTTTCTGCGGAGGCATTTAGCGGATATATGCTACCTTGGGGGCAGATGAGCTATTGGGCGGCAAAAGTCATCACGGATTTATTTGGTAAAGTGCCTTTTATTGGACCGGATTTGGTGGTGTGGATTCGCGGTAATTTTATCCCAGCGGATGCGACTTTGACTAGATTTTTTATGCTTCACGTGTTTTTATTGCCACTAGCGATTATGCTACTAATCGCTACGCATATGTATTCACTGCGAATCCCACACGTAAATAATCAAGAAGGCGAATCTATCGACTTTGACAAAGAAGTCGAAGTCTATAAAAAAGACAAGAAAAAGGCAAAAATCGTGGCATTTTGGCCTGATTTCTTATCCAAAGATATTTTTGTAATTTGCACATTTATGATTTTGGTGGCGTATCTTGTGTGCTTTAATTATAACTTTGCGATGGACCCAATCAACTTTGACCCCGCAGACACGCTAAAAACCCCAGCGCACATTTACCCTGAATGGTATTTTTTGTGGAGCTATGAGATTTTGCGTGGATTTTATATGAGCGAGGCTTTGGGGCTGATATTCTTTGGCGTGGCGCAAGTGGTATTTTTCGCACTGCCATTTTTGGATAGAAGTCCGGTTGTCGCACCAGCGCATAAACGACCGCTATTTTGCGTGTGGTTTTTTGTGCTGTTAGCGGACTTAATCGTGCTTACCATTTTTGGTAAGCTCCCGCCAGAGGGCATAAATAACTATGTGGGATTTGTCGCGGCAATCGTATTTATCGCGCTAATCATCGCACTACCCATCATCACCAAAATGGAGAAAGGAGGTGCGAAATGAGTGCGTTAAGAGAATTGAAAATTTTGGCATTTGTGGTTGTGGCGGTAGGCATTTTGTATTGGGGCGTAGAGCCTTTGGCGCATTCGATTTTCCACCCAAAAACCGCGCCTGTGGATTTTGCATTTAGCGATTTAGAAAAGTTGCCTACAAGTGGCAATGCAGAGAATGGCAAGGCTTTGGCTTCGCTTTATTGCATTGCGTGTCATAGCATTGAAAAAGAGGGCTTCCCCGCGCTAATGGATAATGAATCGGCGTTTAACGCTTATGGCGTTGTCCCGCCGGATTTATCAAGCATTGGTGCGCTTTATGATGGCAATTTTTTGGCGAATCTCATCAAAGACCCTGTGAAAGCGTTGAAGTTAGGGCATAAATTTGGAGAGGATAAATTTTTCCCGATGACTGCCACACCCATAAGCGATGCGGAGATAGGCGATATGGTGGCGTATTTTGAAAGCATTGGCACAAAACATTTAGAAGCAAAAGTCGCAGAATCTGCTGAATACAAAGCAAAGGTTGAGGCGATAAATAAGGCAGATTCTGCGGATAAAAATACGCAACTTGCCTCGCTTAAAACGCACTTGCTAAACAAAGAGACTTTTAAAGAAGCGTGCGTGCGTTGCCACTCTATGAACTATGATAATGTCTCTTCGCTAACGCCAAGTGCGAATATTTTGGATTATATGGGCGCGAAAGCTCCAGATTTGTCGATGATGATTCGCTCGCGTGGGGCGGATTATTTGCATAAATTTATAAACGACCCGCAAAAAATGCTAGTCAATGCCTCTATGCCACGCGTAGGGCTAAATGAGGCGTCTCAAAAGCGCGTGGTTGCGTATATTGATAGCATTGGCGATAGCAAAAAAGAGCAGCGAAACTTCGTAGGAATCGTGCTTATTGGCTTTATGGCTGTGATGGCGATTTTGGCATATCTATGGAAGCGCAAGGTGTGGAGTAAGCTACATTAAGATTCTGCGAAAACGCAGAATCTGCGGTAGATTCTGCGAATTTCGCTTAAAATAAGGACAAAAATGAATTATGAAAACATAAATAATGGCAAAGATTTTTTGCAGTTAAATAAAAATTTGCGCGATGAAGAGTGCGAAGTGATTATGGACGCCTCGCCAAAATCGCCACTTTTTACCATCGCAATCCCCACTTATAATCGCATAGATACGCTAAAAGAAGCACTAGATTCTGCGATAAATCAAAATATTAAAATAGGGGGGGGGCAGTAGAGATTTGCGGAATTTAGATTCTGCGAATTTCGCAGAATCTGACAAAGAATCCGCAGAATCTACCGCATTTTTAAATATAGATTCTGCGAATTTGGCGTATGAAATTATTGTGGTTGAAAACTGCGATGATTTTAGCGCGACTTCCCCCACACAGGAATTCTTAACCAAATATTACAAGGGCAAAATTTCATATTACAAAAACAAACGCAATTTAGGTCTTTTTGGCAATTTCAATCAATGCCTAAAACTCGCAAAAGGCAAGTGGGTTTGCATTCTGCACGATGATGATATTTTGCTCCCAAACTATTTAGAGAAAATGTCGCAAGCAGTGCAAGATGTCGCGCCAAATACTTCTCTAATCTCATCTCGCCCCATATTTTTTGGCAATTTGGATTTATCTGAGATTCAAAAAGAAAATACAAAAACTTTTAAATATTACCTAAAAACGCACTGGGGCAGGACATTTCGCGCGTTAAAGGCGATTAAAAATGCAATTATTTTTAGCGCATTAAATATCAAAACTTACAAATATTTAGACACGCGAAGTGCCACATATATCGCAAATTTTAATCCACTCCATCCATCTTGTATGCTTCATAATCGCGAACTCTGCCTAAAACTTGGCGGGTATAATCAATCATATTTCCCAAGCGATGATTGGTATTTCCACACGCGCGCCGCTATGCACTCAAATGTCTATCAAATCAATGAGTTTTTAAGCAAATATCGCTTGGCAAACAACACTTCGTTTAATAAAAATACAATGCGTGGATTTGGCATTTTGGATTATTATTTCGTGCGGGATTGTATGCAGGTGGGGGCAAAAATGCGCAAGATTCTGCTCCAAAAGCATTATTTGCGAGTGATGAAATTTGGCGATGATGAGCTGATAGATGAAGTTTTATCGCACATCAAATTAACTCCCAAAAAACTTTCATTTTGGGATGAGTTGCGCTATAAAATGCACAGAATGCACGAAGTTGAAATGTATGGAAGCGAGTAGGTTTTGTGAGATTCTGCGATTTTGCGCCAAATTTTACGAGATTCTGCAAATAGATTCTGCGAGATTGCAGAATCGATTTGCAAAAATGAAATTTTTGCGCTAGAATTCGCACTTTTATTTTTGGAGAGTTGAGAAAAATGGAAGTTTTGCAGAGATTTAAGGCATTTGTGCAATATATTTGGGATTATAAAGTCGAAATTTCATTTTACGCAGAATCTAAAATCGCAGAATCTAGCGCAAAATATACCCACCCCCTAACCCCCTCCGCAAGGGAGGGGGAAGTTTTGGATTCAAACTTCGTAATGGAGGGGGAACAAAATATAAAAATCTTTGCAATGGCAGATTCTGCGATTTTCGCAGAATCTAGCAAATCCCCCCCCCCCCAATAAAAAACAGCAAAATAGCAGTTTAGAATCACAAAGTTTTCTTGCAGAACTTGCGCTAAATGTTTGGCGCCATCGATACAAAAATTAGAAGCAAAGATAAAAAGCACGGACAATCCACAGCAAAGGGCGATTTCTAGCGCGATTAGCAGAATCTATGACTTACTAGCGCAAAATCACATCACAATCAAAGATTACACAGGCATTAAATACAATGACGGGCTAAATATCGACATTGTAGAGTGTGTGCAAGTTGTCGCAAAAGATTCTAATGACACTAGCGAGATGATATTAGAGACACTTCAACCTAGCATTCTCATAAATGGCGAACTTTACAAAAAAGCAAAAGTCATCAAAGAAACCAAAATCAATCCAAATCAAACAAAGGAGTAAAAAATGGACAATATGGTAATAGGCATAGATTTAGGCGCGACAAATTCAGAAATCGCGCTATTTCACAATGGCAAAGTGGAGATTTTGAAAAATACGCTAGGCGATGAATATACGCCATCAGTCTTTGGAATCTCCAAAGGTGGCAATGAGGAAGTGGGCAAAAAGCCTTATACACGCTATTTTAAGGACTGCACCAAAGATGAATGGGAAAACAATAAGCCCGAAATCAAACGGCTAATGGGACAAAGCGAAAAAATTTATTTTCCGCGCATTCAAAAAAGCTACTTGCCCGAAGAGATTAGCTCAAAGATTTTGCTAAATTTAAAGCAAAATGTCGCACGAAAAAATAGCAATATCAATGCAAATGCTGCGGTTATAACTATCCCAGCGCATTTTGATACCACGCAATGCGAAGCGACAAAAAGAGCGGGGAATTTGGCAGGATTTGAATATGTGATTTTGTTGCAAGAGCCCATAGCTGCGGCGATTAGCTATGGTTTTTCAAATGCTGAAAATGAAAATTGGCTCGTGTATGATTTAGGTGGCGGGACTTTTGATGTCGCCTTAATCGCACTAAAAGACGGGAATCTAAGCGTTTTAGGGCATAGTGGCGATAATTTTTTGGGCGGAAAAGATATTGATAATCTAATTATCGATAAAAAGATTTTGCCTTTTATTAGCGAAAAATATGGCGTGAATCTTGATAGAAGTGATGATGAATACAAAATCGCCTTTGCAAAGCTAAAATATGCAAGTGAGAGCGCAAAAATCGCCCTTTCAAGTAGCGATTCTACCACTATTGAAATCGATTTGGAGGATTATAATATTTATGAAAATCTAACGCTTACAAATGCCGAGTTAGAAAATATTTTAGATGAGTTGATAAACAAAACTATTTTTCACGCCAAAAAGACTATCGATGAGGCAAATATAAGCAAAGTGGATAAGATTATTTTGGTAGGCGGACCCACGCAACTGCCTTTTATCCGCACACGATTAGAAAAAGAGCTAAATATCAAAGTCGATACAAGCTCCGATGCGCTCACTGCGGTGGCATCTGGTGCGTGTATTTATGCTACAAGCCAAAAAATCCCCGAGCATTTGAAAGTCAAAAAAGAGATTAGCAAAGATGCCTTTGAGATTGAGCTACATTACGAATCGCTAACTTCTAGCGATGATGAGCTAATCACAGGCATAATCCCACAGCTAAAAAACAGCGACAAAGATTATTTTGTGCGAATCCAAAACGATAGCAACACCTTCACAAGTGGCGAAATCAAACTAAAAAATGGCAAATTTAGCGCAAATATCGCATTAGAGCCAAAATGTGTAAATACATTTCATATCTTTTTATCCACACAAGATGGCACACCGCTAACGCTATCGCAAAATAGTTTTACTATCACGCACGGCATAAGCATTTCAGGGACGCCCATTCCGCATAGCATAGGCGTAGGCATTAGTAAGGCAGATTACATAACAGGCGAATTAAAGCAAGAATATGAAATATTTTTCCCTAAAAATTCCATTTTGCCATTAGAAAAAACCAAAACATTCAAATCGCTAAAAACCATCAAAAAAGGCGACAAAGAGAATTGTCTGCCCATCACAATTTATGAGGGCGAATTTCCTATGCCTGATAGAAATACAGAGATTTGCGATTTGTCCATTAGTGGTGAAAATATCAAATACACCATAGGCGAGGGCGAAGATATTGAAGTAACTATCAAAGTAAATGAAAGTAGAGAGGTTTTTGTAGAGGCTTATATCCCGCTAATAAATGAAACATTTAATGCGCGTGCTACGACTTTTGCCAAAGAAGTATCCGTCATTGATTTATCAAGGGAGCTATCAAAAGAAAATGAGCGCGTGGATAAAATCAAAAATTTACTATCCGATGAGGAAAAAGATGAGATTGAATCTAGCGCAGAATCCATTTCTAACTCCATTCACAATTCTGTAAATAGCAATGACGAACGCGCCAAAGCACAAAATCAACTAAAAGCACTTCGCGCAAAAATCGATGCAATCGAAAAAAGCAAAGACATTGATGTGCTTAAAAACGAATACAATAGATTAGTTAGCGATGCGCAAAATCTACTAGAAAAAGTCAGCGACAAAAGCAAAAAAGAGCAATTCGCCTTGCAATTTAAAACGCTAAAAAATGACGCACAAAAAGCGATTACGCAAAATAGTGCGACATTATTAGCAAAGGTAAATGAGCGATTCAAAGAATTTAACGCGGAATTATTCGGCGAAGATGATTCGATGTGGATTGAAATGTTTAATCAATTAAGTATTTTGTCGCTTGGTGCGTTTGATGATAGAGACAAAGCTAAAAAGCTAATTGCTATGGGCGAAAACGCATTGGAGGATAATGATATTGATGAATTGCGCGGTATTTGCATTGCGCTACTTCAAATGACACCAGAGTTCCGCAATAGAGCAGGTGGTGGCGATATAGCCAAAAATATCGGTAAAATCGCTGGAATCACCCTATAATGCAATCAAACCCCATTCTTTACAATGCTTATGGCATTTTGGGACTTACCCCAAATGCCACGCGCAAGGATATTGAGAAGCAAACAAAAGAGATTGAAAAACTCTTAAAAATCGATGAAGTCCCGCAATACACGCTTGATTTTGCGCATTTTGATTCCTTGCGCAATGAAAAAAATATCCGCGAGGCAAAGCAAAATCTACTAAATGCCGAATCAAAAATTTTGCATTATTTTTTTAGCTTTTATGTGACAAATAGCAATACGACTTTCGCCAAAAGGGCTATGGACTCTTATGTCAGTGGCGAATTTAACGCCGGCACATTTATTGATAAAAAAAATATGGCAATTTTCCTTTATCTCTACATTCACAAAAACGGCGTAGGAATCGCCATAAATCGCTATTTAAATCTTTGGAGCGAAGTGATAAATGATGAAAATATCGCAAAATTTAAAAAAATGTATCTCCACGATGATGACATAGAAATCAACGAAAATATCCTAAATAGCGCAGATTCTGCGATTAAAAATACCGCTATTTTATTACAAACCAAAATCGCAGAATCCATAAAAGACACAAACACAAAAGAGCAATTTATCGCAAATATCATCAAATCTTTCGCCCCAAGCGATGATATAATCGCACACATTGCGATAATTAGCGAGATTTACAAGCATATAAATGCAAATATTTCTGCCATCAAAAATGCCAAAAATAGCACCACTCTCAAATCCCACGCATTTAAATTAGGCACATTGTTTCATCGCTTAGAAAAGTTAGGATTGCAGCATAGCACCCAAACGACAATGCTAAAAGATAGGGCGGTAAAGATTCTGCGCGATAAGTCATTTTATTTAAACAACGAGCTAAATGACGCAGAATCTGCGCTAAATATCATCGATGAAGCACTAAAAATGTGCGGAAGCGACTTTGAGCGAAGCAAACTGCAAAAAAGCAAAGAGCAATTAAATGATTTGATAAAACACAAGCAAATCTCAAAATTGCTAGATGAAGTCAAATCAAAAGTCAATAAGGGGGATTTTTATGGATTTGATGAAATTGAAGCTAAGATTCGCGCAATCTCCCCAAAGAATAGCGATGATTTTATCGACCAAATCGCCGTAATCATCGGCAATAAGGCGATTGAAAATGCAAATAACGCATTAAAATACATAACTTCTTACGATAGAAATACCGCTATAATCACTCTAAATAACGCAAATAATGAGTTAGAATCTCGCCTAAATATCGCAAAAAAATACGCCAAAAAGCAAAGGACACGCGATTGGTTAAATAATCAAATGCCAAAAGGTGCTGAAACAGAAAAAATAAGAGAGATGGCAAATAGCATAAATGGCGGAAGTGGTGAAGGAATTGGTGGTTGGGGTATTTTTTGGTTTATTGTTATTGTTATAGCTATTGCAAAATGTAGCGGTGCTTAAAATGTCGCAGATTCTGTGATTTTTTGTAATTTTTTGATTAGATTCTGCGATTCGCGCTAAAAACGCAGAATCTCGCGCAGAATCTCGCAATAAAAACCCAAAATAATCATTTACCGCATTTTTACGCTACAATTTCGCGCAAAAATTTAACTTTTGGACGCAAAATGCAAAATAAACAAAAATTCGTAGTAGGCATTACGGGGGCAAGTGGCATTCGGCTTGGTATTCGCTTCGCAGGGCATTTGGCGCGGTTTGCTAAAAATAGCGAAATCTTTGTGATTTTTAGCAATGGCGCGAAAATGGTGGCGCAGTATGAGGAAAAAATCGCTAAAAATGCGCTAGATTCTGCGATATTTCAAGGCATTTCGCAGAATCTAACCATTCTAAACGACAGCGATTTGGATTCGCCCGTGTCCTCTGGCTCTTTTGGCGTTAGCGCAACGCTGATAATCCCGTGTAGTGCAAATACACTTGCAAAAATCGCCTGTGGCATTAGTGAGACGCTAATCACTCGCGCCGCCCTTGTCGCGCTAAAAGAGCGCAAAACCCTGCTTTTAGCTCCGCGCGAAGTGCCACTAAATGCGATAATGCTTCAAAATATGCTTATCCTCTCGCAAATGGGCGCAATCATCGCTCCGCCAATGCTCTCATATTACGCTGGGAGCGAAAATCTCGCCGAAATGGAGGACTTTGTGTGCGGAAAATGGCTTGATTCTATCGGCGTAACGCACAATCTTTTCCCGCGCTGGGGAGAATCTAGCGTTGATATATGCGAATCCACCCCTAAATCACGCAAATCTACCAAA
This sequence comes from Helicobacter sp. 23-1045, assembly GCF_053654655.1. Classification (NCBI taxonomy): domain Bacteria; kingdom Pseudomonadati; phylum Campylobacterota; class Epsilonproteobacteria; order Campylobacterales; family Helicobacteraceae; genus Helicobacter; species Helicobacter sp. 23-1045. The sequence goes on along the minus strand of NZ_JBSIUR010000002.1, from coordinate 193,272 downwards.
TCCAAAAAAGGACAATAATGCAAAAAATCGCAATTTATCCGGGCACTTTTGACCCTATCACAAACGGGCATTTGGATATTATCACGCGCTCATCGCAAATTTTTGATAAAGTCATAGTCGCAGTGGCGCATAGCGCGGATAAATCGCCACTATTTAGCACGGAAAACCGCATAAAGATGGTAAATCTTGCCATTTCAAATATGCCAAACATAAACGCAGAAACTTTTGATAATCTTTTGGCAGATTTTGCAAGTGAGAGGGGCTGTAATATTCTTATTCGTGGGCTTCGCGCCGTTAGCGACTTTGAGTATGAGCTGCAAATCGGCTATGCGAATGCTTCGCTAAATCCCGCGTTGGAGACGATTTATCTAATGCCTTCGCTCCAAAATGCCTTTATAAGTTCAAGTGTGGTGCGCTCGATTTTGCGCCACAATGGCAAAATCGCGCATCTTGTCCCGCCAAAAGTAAATGATTTTATTGCGGATTTTATCGCACATTTGGGGGCGCAAAATGGGTAAATATGTCGTAATTGAGGGCATTGATACCACAGGCAAAAGCACCCAAATCGCGCTTTTGCGCAAGCGTTACAAAAACGCAATTTTTACAAAAGAGCCTAGTGGGGGCGATTTTGGCGATACGATTCGCACTCTGTCCCTGCATAGCGATATTTGTAATCTCACGCAAACTATGCTTTTTCTTGCCGATAGGGCGCACCACACAAAGCGCGTGATTTTGCCAAATTTAGGCGCAAAACAGCTTGTCATTAGCGATAGAAGCCTTATTTCTGGCGTGGCGTATTGCGATTCGCTTGATTTTGATTTGGCTTTGCAAATCAATCGTGCGGTCGCAAAAGTGCCTAATTTAGCTGTGATTTTAGAGACAAATGAGGCGATTTTGCGCTCCCGTCTATCGCAAAAAGAAAATGACAATATTGAATCGCGCGGCATTGCGTATTTATTAGCGGTGCAAGAGCGAATCATAAAAACCGCCGAATCTTTTGGCGTGAATACGCTAAAAATCTCTTGTGATTTGCCAAAAGATGAGATTTTGGAGATGATTTGCGCTGAAATCGATTCGCTAGATTCGCACAAATTGCGCTAAGGCAAAAGCGCGATGAAATGCCTAATGTGCGAGGATTTTAGCTTTAATGTTATATGCAAAAATTGCGATTCATTGCTAAAACTATCCCCGCAAAAACGCTTTTATGCCGATGGATTCGCCGTTTTTAGCTTTTATGAATATCAATCAATCGAATTTTTGCTAAAAAGCAAATATCACCTAATCGGCAGTCGAATCTACAAATTTTTGGCAAAAAAGGCGTGGGCATATTTTAGTGGCACAAACGCCGATTTTGGTGGCGTGTATGGGATAGGAATCGATGATAGGGTGAGCTCATTTTACTCACATTCAGGCGTCATCGTGAAAGAATTTGCCAAAAGTTTCACACCACTTTTTGGCGCACTCAAAGCAAAAGGCGACATTCACTACGCGGGAAAATCCCTAAAATACCGACAAAATCACAAAAAAGATTTTGTTTATAGCGGAAAACGCGACATTAGCGCGGTGCTAATTGATGATATTATCACAAGCGGGGCGAGTATCGATGAGGCAAGAGAGTGCCTCGAATCAAACGGCGTGCGCGTTTTATTTGCGCTAGTGCTAAGCGATGCGAGATTTTAAGGTGGGCGCATTTGATAGAAAAATTTTTGATTACAAATGGCAATTATAATGCGATTTTGGCGAATCCTGCGCGATTAAAAGCGCATAATATCACCAAAATTTATTTGCGCGATAAAAATTTGTCGAGTGAAATTTTGCGTGAGTTTCAACAAATAAAAAATGTCGAAATTTTTGTGAATTATAGCGATTCGCCACAAATTTTGGCGTATAAATATATCCACCTAAAAGGTGATGAATTGCATTTGGTAAAAGCACTAAAATCGCAGAATCTAAAAATGGATGGTTGTTTCGCTTCGCTCACAAATCCTGTGGATTGCCACGATTCTGCTACGCAGAATCTCGCAATGACAGAAAACAGCGCATTAGATTCTGCGAATGAAACCAAATTCGCAGAATCTAAAATTTTATCCTATTCTGCGCATAGTTTGGAGGACATTATCCGCGCACACAAAGCGCGAATCGATTTTATTTTCATAAGTCCCATTTTTGCGGTTGAAAATAAAAATGCGCCACTTGGCATTGAGTTTTTAGCGCAAATCCCGCGCGAAATAAAGCCCAAAATTTTCGCACTTGGCGGGATAAATGCGAGTAATATTCATAAATTTGAAAATTTAGGCATTCGTGGTGTGGCTGGGATTCGCATTTTTGAGAATATTTTTAAGTAATTTTGTATATAATGCTTTAAAAACTCAAAAAAGGATTTAAAAATGGATGAAATCATCGCAAAACGAAAGAAAATCTACAATCCCGAATCTACCGAATCTGTAAATGAACGCAAAGTGTTTAACGGCAACCCTACGAGCATTTTTGACTTAAACAAAATCAAATATCAATGGGCGTATAATCTATGGAAAGTTATGCTTGCAAACACTTGGTTTCCCGAAGAAGTGGGTATGGCACAAGATAAGCGCGACTATGTGGGCGGACTAACAGAGCAAGAGAAATTAGGCTACGATAGGGCGTTAGCGCAACTTATATTTATGGATTCGCTTCAAACAAACAATCTCATCGACAATGTCAATCCCTACATTACAAGCCCCGAGCTAAATCTCATTTTGGTGCGTCAGGCGTATGAAGAGGCACTGCATTCGCAAAGCTATGATGTGATGGTGCAAGCAATTAGCGACAATACCGATGAGATTTATGAAATGTGGCGCAAAGATGTAGAGCTACGCAATAAAAACGACTATATCGCCGATGTTTATATGGATTTGGCGAAAAATCCCACTGAGACAAATCTACTCAAAGCATTTTTTGCAAATCAAATCTTAGAGGGTATTTATTTTTATTCGGGCTTTTCGTTTTTCTATACGCTTGCAAAAAGTGGCAAAATGTTAGCGTCTGCAAATATGATTCGCTTCATACAGCGCGATGAAGTTACGCATTTGCTTTTGTTTTCAAATCTTATCAATTCTGTCCGCAAAGAGCGCAGTGATTTATTTACGCCGAGTTTGGAGGAAGAAGTTATTGAGATGTTTAGAAAAGCTGTCGATTTGGAATCTAATTGGGGCGATTATATCACACAAGGGCAGATTTTGGGGCTTACAAGCGAGATTATCCGTCAATATATCGAATATTTGGCTGATGAACGCTTAGAGCGCGTGGGATTTGCAAAGCTATACAACGCAAAGCACCCCATAAAGTGGGTTGACCAATTTAGCAGTTTCAATGAGCAAAAGACAAATTTCTTTGAATCAAAAGTAACGAATTATTCCAAAGGGAGCATAACATTTGATGATTTCTAAAAAATCTACTGGCGCGATTTTAAAGCGATTTTACGCACTGCAAATAAAAATCAGCACTTCATTTGAAGAAAATTTAAGCCGAATCGAATCGCTTTCAAAAGGCTGTGGCGAGGGCGCAATCATTTTGACGCCCGAAGTGGCGATTAGCGGATTTTGCTATCAAAAGATGAATGAAGCAAGTGAGTTTAGCAAAGTCGCCACTGAGCGACTTTTGGAGGCAAGTAGTGATAAGACAATCATTACCACGATGATTGAAAAAAATAAGGGCAAATTTTACAATAATCTCAAAGTTTTTTCGCGTGGCGTTATGATTCACAAGCAATCAAAGCACAAACTTTTTCCACTTGGCGATGAGCATAATCACTTTGCAGCAGGGGAAGAGGGCGAATTTTGCGATTTTAAAATTGATAACATAAAATGCGCTGCGATAAATTGCTTTGAAGTGCGATTCCCGCGAATCTGGGATTTGGTAAGAGGCGCAGATGTGATTTTTGTCCCCGCACAATGGGGCAAAGAGCGCAAAGAGCATTTTGAGACGCTAACTCGCGCCCTAGCGATTGCAAATCAAGCGTTTGTGGTTTGTGCGGACGCTGCAAATGTAAATCTGGCAAAGGGAAGCGCGATTATTTCGCCATTTGGCGCAGTGATTAAAAATGACAAGCGCGAAATGGTTAGCGCAGAAGTGGATTTGAGCGAAGTTGCAAAAATGCGAAAATACATAAAAGTGGGGTTAGATTGAGAGTAGAGCGAATGTTAGATTTAATCGCAAAAGAATTTCCCATCGCGCCAAATGTGCGAGGTGCGATGAGCCAAATCCCGCGCGATATTTTTATGACAGAAGCATTGCGCCCTTTGGCGTATCGAATCGATGCCATTTCTATCGGCGCAAATCAATTCATCAGCTCCCCGCTCACTGTGGCAAAAATGACGCAGTTTTTAGAAATCGACAAAAGTTGCGATTCGGTGTTGGAAATCGGCTGTGGTAGCGGGTATCAAGCGGCGATTTTAAGCAAACTTTTTCGGCGCGTGTTTAGTATCGAGCGCATCGAGCGACTGCGCGAAGAGGCGATTGTGCGATTTAAAAAACTTGGCATTATGAATGTCAATACAAAAGTCGATGATGGCAACAATGGCTGGGAAAAATACGCGCCTTTTGATAGGATTTTGTTCTCCGCTTCGCCTAGTGTGATTGCACCAAAAGTTGCGACTCAGTTGGCTGAGGGCGGGATTTTGGTTGCACCGATGACGCAAAATGACGGCACACAAATCATCACGCGTTTCATAAAAAGGCACGGGCGGCTAAATGTGCTTGACACAAAAGGCGAATGCGAATTTGTCCCTGTTAAGCGCGATATTGAGCGATAAGAATGCAAGAAACGCAGAATCTAAACGCAGAATCTAATATGAAACACAAAATCAAAGCAATCTACGCATTAGATTCTGCGAATCGCAAAATCACACGCAAAATCGCAGAATCTGCCCCCGCTTCGTCATTGCGAGATTCTGCGAATGCAGAATCTAATGCAAAAAATCCGTCATTGCGAGGCGCACGAAGCGAAGCGAGTGCAACGAAGCAATCCAAACAAAATTTAGTCGCGCAAAGCGCACCCGAAACTCGCCCGCTTCGTGGTGCAAAAAATCGGGAAAAAGGTTGCAGTAGTGCAACCGCCGATTTTTTGCTAGAAGCGGAGAAGCGAGGCACTCCCCCTAAAAGCGAAAAGCGGCTGCTTTTGGGGATACAATTAAATAGTCGGGGGGAGCGGGAGCGGAGTGTAGCCCTTTTTGCGAAAGAAACAAGCGAATCTAATCTAAAAAATGGCGAAAATCTCGCAGATTCTGCGATTCGTGCAAAAAACGCAGAATCTTACACAAAATCGCAGAATCTAAAAAGAGATTCTTCGCTTCGCACTTCGTGCTACGCTCAGAATGACAATTTTAATTTGGATGGTTGCTTCGCTTCGCTCACAAAACAAGGCGAAGCCGAAGTTTCTTTATTCAATTCTGCGAATTGCCAAGATTTGCCTTTGGCAAATCTCGCAATGACGAAAAAAATACAAAAAAACGCAGAATCTTCGATTCACAGAATCTTACGCAATAACGCAGAATCTGCCGCAATTTCGCAGAATCTAATCGCAGAATCTGCCCCAAATTCTGCGAATCTTAAAGCGGGGTAAGGATAATGATTTTTTTAGAAAGCATTGAAATCATCACAGCGTTAATCTTTGGGCTTTGCTTTGGCTCGTTTTTAAATGTGCTGATTTTGCGCCTACCAAAGGGCGAATCTATCGCGCTCCCCGCTTCGCATTGCGTCTCTTGTGGCAACGCATTAAAGTTTTATCACAATATCCCGCTTTTATCTTACATATTTTTGCGGGGCAAATGCGCCTTTTGCGGGGCAAAAATTGCGATTCAATATCCGCTAATCGAAGTGATTTCTGGCGTTCTCGCGCTTTTTATCTACCTAAAATTTGGTTTTAGTGTCGAATCTATTTGCATTGGCATTGCGATTTTGCTACTTTTGGCGTTGAGTGTGATTGATTGGCGGTTTAGCGAAGTGCCTGACAATCTTAATTTCTCCGCATTTATTTTTGCGATTATTGGCGGACTTTTTTGGCATAAAGATTTTATTTTTATCATCGGCAGCGCGTTTGCATTTGCTGGATTTTTCACGCTTTTGCGATTTGCGTTTCAATCTTTTGCCAAAAAAGAAGCATTGGGCGAAGGCGATATCATCATAGTTGCCACGATGGCTGGGATTTTAGGCTACAAGATAGCGTTTGTAGCGATTTTTTTGGGCGCGCTTTTTTCGATAATCCCGCTTTTGGTGCTTGGCAAAAATGCCAAAATTCCATTTATCCCATTTCTCTACGCTGGGCTGTTAGTCGCGCTTTTTGGCTATGATTTCATCGTTGCATTCTTAAAAGACTACGCGCTATGAATTTTTCTACTTCAAATTTGCGAAATTATATTTCGATGTCCTTTGGGAGACTATTTTTTATATTTTTCATCATTTTATTTTTCATCTCATCGATTATCGTGCTAATCACCATCGCGCAGGTGACTTTTGTAGTTAAGATGAGCTTTGCGGATTTGTTTTGGTTATATTTGTATTCGCTCCCAAATAGCGTGCTTTTCGTGCTATCAATTACATTTTTTGCAGCAGCGATTTTATCGCTTTCAAAGATGAGCTATGATTATGAAATGCTTGTCTTATTCGCGCTTGGCGTTAGTCCGCATAAAATCATTCGCGTTTTTCTCCCGCTGTGCGCGCTTGTGAGTGTGACAATGCTAATTTTCTCCCTTGCTATTATCCCGCTTTCAAAGAGTGCGTATTCAAACTTTGTCGCCGAAAAGCGCGCAAATATCGATGTAAATATCAAGTCAGGCGAGTTTGGACAAAAGCTTGGCGATTGGCTAGTTTTCGTAGATTCTGCGGATAATCGCAATTATGAAAATTTGGTGCTGTTTTCAAATAAAGGGCTTGGATTTGAGAGCTTTATTTTAGCGCAAAATGGCAGTGCAAGTAGCGCAAATGGCGCATTTGAGATGAATCTAACAAATGGCGTGGCATACTTCGCAGAATCTGCCAAAATCCGCAAAATCGACTTTGAAAATATGATAGTCCGCAACGCCATCGATGAAGTGAAACTGCGTAGCTATGATTTGATGGCGTATTGGGGGAGTGCGTTTAGCGGTGATTCACGGCGAAATGCGGAGCGATTCACGCAATATGTGCTAATTGCGCTAATGCCTGTTGCGAGTATTTTTCTACTACCGCTCTTTGGCATTGCAAATCCGCGATTTAACAAAAATCTTTCATCGCTTTACATTCTCGCAAGTGTGGGGATTTACTATACGCTTGTATATTTTGCGATGGAGTATGCGCCACTTTATGGCATTGTGCCGCTTTTGGCAGTGTGGATTGGGGCGAGTTACGCGCTGTATCGGCGATTTATTTTGAGATTTTATTAAGGGGGTTTTGCGTGAATCATCAAATGTTGCTTGAAAATGTAGATACAATCTCGCTTTTTGTAATCGCGCTTGGGATGGCGTTTTCTCACTGCTATGGTATGTGTGGCGGGATAGTGCTTGCATTTTCGCAGAATCTCCCTAGTAGTTTTTGGGGGCGACTTTTTTTGCATTTGCTCTATAACACGGGGCGAATCAGCACTTATGTCATCATCGGCATTGCGTGCGCGCATTTGGGGGCGAAGTTTTCAGTAAGCGATTCAGCGCGGGGTGGGATTTTTATCATTTTGGGATTTTTGATGGGGCTTTTGGGCGCGGGGTATTTGATATATCCAAAAATCTTGCATTTTTTAGAGCCAAATATCGGGGGTTTTGGGATTTTTAAAAAGGCATTTGGGTTTTTTATGAAGCAAGCAAATCCGCTTCGCGCGTATCTTTTGGGATTTTTAAATGGACTTTTGCCCTGCGGGATTGTGTATTTTTTCGCGATGAATGCGATGATTGCGGCAAGTGATTTGCGCGGGATACACGCACTTTTAAAGGGCGCGGAGATTATGCTAATCTTTGGCGTGGCGAGTGCGATACCAATGCTACTTTTGGGGAGTTTTAGCGCGATTTTGGCAATCTCAAAGTTTAAAAATATCTTTGTAAAAATCTCGGCATTTCTCATCATCATCTTTGGCGTTTGGACGATGATGAAGGGCTTTGGGATTTTGTTTAAATAACGCTGAATCTAGGCGGGGATTTTGCGATTCAGCGAATCGCCACAAATCTCATAGATTCTGCAAAATTCGAGCAGATTCTGCGATTTTGCGATAAAATGCAGAATCTACATTTATTTTCAAAGGATTTTTATGCAAAAAGCGGTGTTTTTCGATAGAGATGGCGTGGTGAATGTGAATAATGAGTATGTCTATAAAATCAGCGATTTTGTGTATATGAGCGGGTTTGTGGAGTTTTTTTGCGCAATAAAAGAGCGTGGATTTTTGGCATTTGTCGTTACGAATCAATCAGGCATAAATCGCGGATTTTACAGCGAGCGCGACTTTGAATTTTTAAGTGATTTTATGCAAAATGATTTGCGCAAAAGATGTGGCTTTTGCTTTGATAAAATCTATCATTGTCCGCATTTGCCGAGTGAAAACTGCCATTGTCGCAAACCAAACATTGGTATGATAGAAAACGCAATGCGTGATTTTCCCATAGATTTGGGCGCGTCATATCTTATCGGCGATAATGAAAGCGACATTGAGTGCGCCATAAATGCGGGGATAAAAACGCAGATTCTGCTAAATAAAAATGCAAAGCAAAGCAAGGCAGGGCATATTGTTAGCGATTTTCAGCAAATTTTTAGTATAATTGCGCCACTTTAATCGGGAGGGTAAAATGAAATATATTTACGATGATTTGGACGATAAAGTCATTCTAATCACGGGTGGTGCGGGATTTATCGGTAGCAATTTGGCAAAATATCTAAACAAACACCACCCACGCGCAAAAGTTGTGATTTTTGATAGATTTCGCGATAATTCACACTTTGCAAACGGCAATCCTACTAGTTTGGGGCATTTTAAAAATCTGCTTGATTTTAAGGGGGAGATTATCGTAGGCGATTTGGCAAATAGCGCGGATTTGGGGCGATTAGATGACTACAAATTTGACTGCATTTTTCATCAAGGCGCGATTTCGGATACGACTTGCCTAAATCAAGAATTAGTGCTAAAAACAAACTATGAAAGCTTTGATTATTTCGTCCGAAAGGCAAAAAATGACAATGCAACGCTGATTTATGCTTCAAGTGCGGCAGTTTATGGCAATAGCTCTGCGCCAAATGTCGTAGGCGTAGGCGAATCGCCCGAAAATGTCTATGGTTACTCAAAATGGCTTATGGATAAAAAATTGCGCGAACTTATACAAAAAGCCCAAAATAGCGATGATGACGATGACAATGTCAAAATCATAGGTTTGCGATATTTCAATGTCTATGGCAATGGCGAGTATTTCAAAGGCACGACTGCTTCGATGATTTTGCAGCTTACAGAGCAGATTCGGCAGTTTAAAAAAGTGCGCCTTTTTGAGTTTGGCAAACATTTGCGTGATTTTGTGTATGTCAAAGATGTGATTCAGGCAAATATAAAGGCGTTAGAAGCACAAAAAAGCGGGGTTTATAATGTCGGTAGTGGTAAGGCGCGAAGTTTTAATGACATTGTGGCGATTTTAAAGGCGCATTTTGGGGAATTTGAAGTGGAATATATCAAAAATCCTTACGCATTTTATCAAAATCACACGCAAGCCGACATTAGCGAGACTACAAAAGATTTGTTTTATGAGCCTAGATATTCGCTTGAAGATGGCATTGCGGATTATGTCGAAGTGTTAAAGGGGCTTTGATGGCGCGAATCTTAATCATCGGCGATTTGATGTTAGACCACTATGTGTGGGGAAGCGTGGAGCGAATCTCACCCGAAGCCCCCGTGCAAATCCTAAAAATCACGCGCGAAAACAATCGCTTGGGTGGCGCATCTAATGTCGCGCTAAATCTCATCGCACTTGGCGCAAAGGCGCATATTTGCGGGATTATAGGCGATGATAGCGATGGCAAAATCATTATGGATTTGCTAGATTCAGCGGGGATTAAGCGTGATTTGCTTTGTGTAAAAAGCGATTTTCAAAGTATTAAAAAGACGCGATTTATCGCTTCAAATCAGCAAGTTTTGCGCGTGGATAGGGAGAGCGTGGATATGTCGCTTGATGGCGCGATTTTAGAGAAAATCAAAGATTCGCTACATAAATTTAGCGCGATTATTTTGTCGGATTATGGCAAAGGTGCGCTTGGCGTGGATTTTACAAAGCAAATTATCGCTCTAGCAAATGAGCGCGAAATCCCTATCCTTTGCGACCCAAAGGGCGATGATTACAGCAAATACACCAACGCCACGCTTTTAACGCCAAACAAAAAAGAAGCGCAAATCGCCACAAATATCCGCATAGATTCGCCTGAATCCTTGCTACGCGCCCTAAAAAAGCTCAAAAACGACTACAATCTAACCTATTCGATTATCACTTTGAGCGAAGATGGAATGGCGATTTATGATGACAAAATGACGCAAATCCCCACCCTCGCCAAAGAAGTCTATGATGTAACGGGCGCGGGGGACACGGTGATAGCCACACTCGCCTTTGGAATCTGTCATTGCGCAGACATTTATGAAAGCGCGAAGTTAGCAAATGCCGCAGCGGCTGTCGTTGTCGGCAAAATCGGCTCAGCACAAGCAAATATGAATGAGATTCGCGCGGTTATGGAGGATATTAGTGGCTGCTTTGAAGTCGATGATTTGAAGCTAATCGCGGATTTGAAAAAAGATGGCAAAAAAATCGTATTTACGAATGGTTGCTTTGATATTTTGCACTTTGGGCATATCAGTTATTTGCGCAAGGCAAAGAGTTTTGGCGATATTTTGGTGGTGGGGCTAAATTCAGATGATTCGGTGCGGAGACTAAAAGGCGATTTGCGCCCGATAAATGACGAATCCGACAGGGCGCAGATTTTAAAAGAGCTTGAATGCGTGGATTTTGTCATCATTTTTGATGAATCCACGCCACTAAATCTTATCAAACAGATTCGCCCCGATATTTTGGTAAAGGGCGCGGATTATGAAGGCAAAGAAGTCGTGGGAAGCGAAATCGTCCCTGATGTGCGATTGGTGGAGTTTGTGGAAGGCAAAAGCACAAGCAAAATCGTAGAAAAAATTAAAAATGCGTAGTGCGAATCTAAATAAAGATTCGTCATTGCGAGATTTTGCGTAGCAAAATCGTGGCAATCTAAAAAAAATAACAAACGGAGGTAATAAATGAATGATTTGATACAAGGTGAATTTTTCTCACATATCGATACAGCGCAAATGGCGTTAAAAGAGCTAGTAGGCGACATTGACAAGGCAAGTGCGATAATGATAACTGCGCTAAAAAACGGCAATAAGATTATGTCGTGTGGAAATGGCGGGAGCGCGGCAGATTCGCAACATTTCGCAGCGGAATTAAGCGGGAGATATTTGGAGGATAGAGACGGAATTGCGTGCGTAGCTCTCACAACCGATACCTCCGCGCTCACCGCAATCGGCAATGACTTTGGATTTGAGTTTATATTCTCACGCCAAGTCGAAGCCATCGCAAAAAAAGGCGATGTGCTACTTGCAATCTCTACAAGTGGCAACTCGCAAAATATCATCAAAGCAATCGACACCGCCAAAAGCAAGGGTTGCAAAGTCGTAGGTTTGAGCGGAAAAGATGGAGGCGCGATGAATGGGTGCTGCGACTTAAATATCGTAGTGCCAAGCTCATCAACCCCGCGAATCCAAGAGGTGCATTTGCTGATAGAACACATTTTATGCAATATCATCGAGCGAAGTTGTAAGTGAGTTTTGGGACAATTTGTTCTGGGGTAGTCATTCGCGTTGTTTTGGCACAAAATGTCGCTCAATGGACGCCCAAGTCCTATTTCGCTCATTTCGCGCCAAAACAACGCAAAGCACTACTGCCATTACTTCGATTGTTTGTTTATAAATTCTTTGTCATTCTGAGCGAAGCGAAAAATCTCAAAAATAACAGAAATTCTTCGCAAACGAAGTTCGCTCACAATGACAAAATAATCACAAAATCAAATCCATAAAATCCAATCCCCCCGTAAATCATTACAATTCTACACATTTTCGCAGAATCTACAATATTTTTTCAAAAATTTATCATTTTTAAGAAAACTTTAAGGTGGGGGGGGGATTATCATCGCAGTTTTATTTCAAATTTAAAGGGAGCAAATTATGAAAGCATTTTTGAGATTAGCGATGGTGGCGATGGCGGTGATTTTTGCGGGGTGTGCGAGTGCGGTAACGCCCTTTTCTACAAATGTGGAGGTTAAACCAAACGAGGCAAAATACGCAGAATCTACCTGCCGATGGGTATTTGGCATTCGCTTTAAGGGGTGCTCGGTGGATGAGGCGATTAGAGAGGCGGGGATAACGCAAGTGCAGACGATAAACTACGACTTTTTTCACATCGGCGTTTATAACTCGCAAACAATCGGCGTGCGGGGCAAATAAGCGAAATGATGAAAATAATCTTATTGTGCCTTTTGGCATTTGCGCCACTTTTAGCGCAAAATAGCGGTAAATCAAATGATGAGAAAGTCAAGCAATTAGAACAAGAACTGCGCGTTTTAGAGCTGCAAAAGCAAATAGAGCACGCAAAGCGCAACCCCATTCAGCGCAAGGACTGCTTTAACTGCGGGGAGAACTATATGCCAGGCGAGGTAGAACCTAGCGGATTTATGATAGGCGGGGGACTTGTGCTAGGCAAGTCGCTTGTTTCTATTAATAATGCTTATTGGCTTGAAAAATATGATTGGCGCACGCAGTGGGGTGGCGAAGTGCTTTTGGGGTATAAGTGGTTTTTTGGTCCTATTTTTGGACTGCGACTTTATACAAACTATCAAATTTTATTTATTAACGCTTTGGGTAATCCCACCACCACGCATAATTTTTCGGGTAATTTTGACTTAATGTTTAACTTTAACAAATCGCAAACTTTGCGCGTGGGACTGCTTTTGGGAGTGCATTTAGGTGGCGGGGTGGTGAAATATAAATATCCATTTTTCAATAGATTTGAAAACATTGATAGTAAGCCATCTTTCACGATTGGCGGTAATCTCGGACTGCGATTTGTGATTTATGATAATCACGCAGTTGAGCCGACTTTTCAGCCGAAAATGGACTTTTTTAATGGCTTGCAAATTATGGGACTTGTGAGGTATGTTTATACATTTTAGGGGGATTTTAGGGGGCGTTTTGCTTTTTGGGCGTAGATTCTGCGAAAATTATTAGATTCTGCGCTAGATTCTGCGAATCACACGAAAATTTGCCAAAATTCGCAGAATCTCGCGTGAAAAAATCTCACAAAAATCGCAGAATCTACGCCTTTTTATTTCACTTATTTCCACTTATTTCCACTGTTTCATCGCCATTTCGGCTTCTCTTTTGAGTGTTTTTTGCTTTAAGGATTCGCGTTTGTCATAGAGCTTTTTGCCCGAAACTAGCGCGATTTGGAGCTTTAAATTTTTTCGCTTAAAATACGCCGTAAGTGGCACGATACTAAATCCTTTTTGGCTTACTTGCGAAAAAAGTTTGTTTATTTCCTTGCGTTTTAGCAAAAGTTTGCGAGTGCGCCGCTCATCGGGCTTAAAATGGCTATTTGTCGTCTCTAAATGGCTAAAATGCGCCCCAAACAAAAACGCCTCGCCTTTTATGATTCGCACAAAGCTATCTTTGATATTCACGCGATTTTGCCGTGCAGCTTTGACTTCGCTACCTTTGAGCGCGATTCCAGCCTCCAAAGTTTGGTGGATAAAATAATCAAAATGCGCCTTTTTGTTGTTTGCGATGATTTTCATTTTATGCCCAAATTTCGCGGAGTTTTGGCGATGAATCCTTTATCCTAAAAAAGCTAGAGCCACTGCCACTAAAAAAATATCCGTCCTTTGCGTATTGGCGCAAATTTGGGTAGATTTTGCAAGCGGGAGCGTATAAATCATTTAGAAAATCTATCGTATTTTCGCGTAGTAAGCTAATCGAATCTTTTTTTAAAAGCTCCCGCCCTTGCGTAAAAAACGCCACTTCGCCACGCGCTTTCATTGCGCGAAACTCATCATAAACCGCCTTTGTGGAGCATTGAATCGGTGGCACGATAAATTCAAATTCAAGCGCATCTTCGCTAAAAAATTCCACTCCATCGCCTATGCCAAAGACATTCGCGCTTTTTTTATCGTATAGAAAGAAACTCACATCTGCGCCCACTTTCGCGCCAACTCGCATTAAATCCCTTTGCGATAGATTTAGCTCCAAAATCTCATTTATCGCTTTTAGGTAACTTGCCGCATCGCTACTACCTCCGCCAAGCCCTGCGAAAGCGGGGATTTTTTTATCCACTTCCACGCTAAAAAATTCTAGCGATTCGCGCATTTTGGTAGCACCTTGCGAATCTAAAAATTCCCCCAACGCTTCCTTTGCCTTAAAAATCGTATTTTCTTGCATTGCGCAACTAAAATTTCCATCTATTTGAAACGAATCTGATTTACGAATCTCTATCGTATCGCATAGATTCGCACTCTCCACAAGCACGAATCTTGAAGCGATTTCACAATAGCCATTTTGCAAAATATTTGTAATTTTAAAGCAAATATTTACCTTTGGATAAGCGCGAATTTCCATAATCTCAATCCCCAAAAATATCATTTTTTTGACAAAATTTTGCCTAATTTTTGCAAATTTAGTGCCGAATCTTCTTTTGATGCCTTTAAGTTTTCTCCCACAACTGCGGCTTTTAGCTCGCCCCTCAATATGACTTTGTCCTGTGGCGCGTCAAATCCAAGCTTTACAATACCATTTTGCACCGATATGACTTTGATTGTGATGTCCTCGCCGATTACTATTTCTTCGTCTATCTTCCTTGATAAAACTAACATAAATCAATCCTATTTAAAATATATTCTACATATCCGTAAAAATCAATGCGAATTATAGAAAAAAAATCATCAAAAATCGCAATATATCGCTGATTTTTTTGCGCTAAATCTAAATGGATTTTTTTGCCATTGTAGATTTTATCACGCAAATGCGGGATTTTTAGCTTATCGATTGCTAATTTTGGATAGGGCAAAAAATCAAGTGGATTTAGCATTTTGTAGTTTTCAAAGACAAAATCGCCTTCTTTGATTCGCGATAGTGCGGATAGTGCGCCAATCGTGCCTAAATTTTGTGCGATGATTGCGCCTAGTGAGCGGATATACGCGCCCTTGCTAACGCTAACTTTGAAGTTTAAAAATGGGTGATTGTAGCTTAAAAGCGCAATGTCAAAAATCTCCATTTCGCTTGAATCTAGCGCAAAATCCGCATTTTGCCTAGCCAATTTATAGGCGCGAATCCCGCCTACTTTTTTCGCGCTAAATTTTGGGGGCGTGTAAGTGATTTTGCCTTTTAGCGATTCAAACACCGCACAAATCTGCGCCAAATCAAAGGCGCGAATCTCACTCACTCGCAAAACGCGCTCAATATCAAGCGTGGGCGATTCAACACCTAGCCAAAGCGTGGCAATATAGACTTTTGGACTTAAATTAAAATGGCTAAAAAGTCGCGTGTGCTTATCACTAGCCACCACAAGCGTCCCACTTGCAAATGGGTCAAGCGTCCCACTAAAACCAAGTGTGCGATTGTCAAAACGCCTTTTTAGTGTGGAGAGAAAGGCATTTGAGCTGATATTTGTGGGCTTGTGAGCGACAAAGAGCAAATTTTAATCCTTTGTTTAAATATTTTACATTATTTTTTGCAATTCTAGTATCTTGCGTGAGATTCGTGGGTTGCGCCGAAAAATTTGATTGAGATAAGGCTAGTCGCCTATCGAATGAGAATTTTTCAAGCTCCCGCGAAGATTGCGTAAGAGACGAATTGCGCTACTTAAAATTTTCAATAAAATCTATAAATATATCCCGCAACTTCTCTATATCGCGCAAATCCACGCACTCATCTGTCGCGTGAATCCTATCATTGATTAGCCCAAACTCCACCACCTCTACGCCAAACGCGCTAAAATACCGCGCATCGCTTGTCCCGCCCTCTGTATTTGGGCGTGGATTTAGATTCGTATGCTTTTTTATCGCACGGGATAGCGAATCTAACAGCGTTTGCGAATCTGTGATAAAGGGGAAAGAGCCTTGACTAATCATCAAATCATATCTTTGAATCCCCGCGTTTTTTAAGAGCGATTTGACATAGTTTTCAATCGCATTTTTGTCAGTCAGCGGGTTATTTCGCACATTAAACATTAACTTTAAGTCGCTAGGCGTTACATTTGTGGCTTCAATCCCTGCGCGAATATCGGTAAGGACGATTTTACTAGGCGCGAAATGTTTATCCCCGCTATCCAAATCCACCCCCGCGATTTGCGCTAAAATAGGTGCGATTAAATGCGCGGGATTTACGCATTTATGTGGATAAGCGGCGTGCCCTTGTGTGCCAAAAATTTTCAAAACGCCATTTATTGAGCCACGCCGTCCGATTTTTATGCTATCGCCAAAATTTTTCTCGCAAGTAGGCTCGGCGACTATCGCAAATTGCGGGAGCAAATCGCGCTTTTTTAATTCATCTAACATAATTTTCGTGCCAAAAATGCCATCGCCCTCTTCATCGCTAGTCAAAAGCACAGACAAAATGCCATCAAATTCGCGCACAGCTTTCAGTGCAGATATAAAACACGCTACGCCACCTTTCATATCCTGCGCCCCTCTGCCGTAAAGGATGCCGTTTTGGATTATCGCACCGAAAGGATTTACGCTCCAATTATTTCCTGCGGGAACAATGTCGATATGCCCAGCAAAGCAAAGATGAGTGCGCGTTCGTCTCTTTGACGCTTTTGTGGGATTCTGCGCACTCAACTGCTCAATGGACGAATCAGTCCTATTTTCGCAGTTTCGTGCTTGAAAACCCACAAAATCGCCTAAAGATACTTCCGCGCAGTCGTTTTGAATGCTAGATTCTGCGATTTTGTGTGAAATTCTGCGATTTGCAGAATCTGCGCGATTTTCTCCACTTTTGCCATTTGATTCGCTTGAATCTTTTCGCAAAAAGGGCTGCACCCCCCCTACCACGCTCCCCCCGACTATTAAATTGTGTCCCCAAAAAGCAGCCGCTTTTTCGCTTTTAGGGGGAGTGCCTCGCTTATCCGCTTCTAGCAAAAAATCGGCGGACGCACTACTGCGTCCTTGAATCCGATTTTTTGCACCACGAAGCGGGCGAGATTTGGGTGCTTCGCACGATTGATTTTTATTAGTTTCTATGTTTTTGTTTTGATTTATAAAATCCGCACCAAAATCTTTATACAAAAACAAATTTTTTACGCCATTTTTTTCTAACTCAATCACCTTAAAGTCCGCCAACTCAGCCTTTATAATCTCATAGATTCCACATTCATTTGGCGTAACGCTCTGCCTTTTGATTAGCTCTTTTAGCAACTCCACCACTTCCATTTAGTCCCCTTTTAACGCGATAAAAGTCGCAAAATTTCCAAAGCGAAACACCACTTCAACCGCCCCAAATCCCGCGCCCATCAGCATTGCGACATTTTCATTTTCGCTAAAAGGAATTAGGATATTTTCTAATGCCTCGCGCTTTTTGCTAATCTCCGTTTTTGAATAGCCGTTTTGCGCCTTAAATGCGTGGTAAATGTCGATTAGCTTTTTATCCAACCACGCATTTTCGCACACTAGCTTTTCGCTCATCACAAACGCCCCATTTTTTTGCAACGAATCGCAAATCTTTTTGCAAAGCGATTCGCGCTTTTGTGGGCGGATAAATTGCATAGTGTAGTTTGCGATAATTGCGTCAAATTTATCTTTTTTGCGCGAATCTATGCGCAAATCTTGCGAATCTTTGGTGCGATTCGCATTTGAATCGCCAAACTTTTGTGGCACTTTAAAATCAAAATCCAAAATATCCGCTTCAATAAAATGCACTTTTGTGCCATAGGCACTTGCTTTTGCCCTTGCAATATCTAACATTGGCGCAGAGTTATCAATACCAAAAAGCGCGGTTTGCGGGAGTTTTTGCGCCAAATATAGCAACAAATTCCCCGTAGAGCAACCCAAATCACAAATCGCCTTTTTACCCTCCAAAAGATTGGCAATCAGCGCAATATTGTCATTGTAGTAAGGCACGGAGCGTGGCAACATATCATCAAAAACACTTGCCACCTCGCGATTAAATGAAAATTTCGCCCCAAAATCCTGCGTAAAAATCCTATCTTTCACCGCTCTGCCCTACCCTTTCGCATAAAATTTTCGCAAATTTCGCATAAAACCGCTCTTTTGCGTGAAATAAAATCGCAATTATATCGCAGAATCTAATATTTTAAAATCCTAAAAATCAACCCCATTTTATGAAAAATCGATAGATTTGAAAGCAAAGTGATTTTTATATATTTGCGCTTTTTGTGCGCTGTGCGCGAGTTTAGAAACTCCAAATACAAACTACTTGGCGAGAAAAATATATGATTTTTACTTCGCAGAATCTCAAAAAGTTTTGATAGCGCAATCTCTCGCCTAAACAAATATGCGTTATCAAACTTTTTGCCATTATAGTTATTTTCCCCGTGTATGCGGTATGAAATGCCATAAAAATCCAAATGATAAATATTCGCCCCAACCAAACTCGCCCCATAAATAATGCAATCATCCGCGCGGATTTTCCACTCATCCTCCAAATCAAGTGGCAAAATTTTCCGCAGAATCTGCGTCTTTATGCAAATGCACGAAGTTGCAACGCCAAAATATTCCCTGCCAAAATAAGTCGCATATAATCCAAATCCGATGTCGCTTTCATAAGGCACGGGGCAATTTTCCCTTTTGCCGTCATTGTAGAGATTCTGCGTTTTGCAAAAAATGTAGTCAATATTTGGATTTTTGGCGAATGCTTCCACGCACCGCGCGATATAATTTGCATTCATCAAATCATCGCTATCGATAAAAAAGACAATCTCGCAACCCTCTTTCACCGCGCTAAATCCAGCATTAAACGCACTTAGTTGCCCGCCATTTTGCTTTTTTACCACGCAAATTTCGCTAATTTGCGCTAATAAATCTAGCGAATTATCGCTACTTCCATCATCCACTACGATAATTTGCAGATTTGGATAATGCTGATTTTTTATAGAATCTATGCACTCTAAAAGAAACTTTCCATAATTATAATTTGTCACAATGCACGCAACGGCGGGGAGATTCTGCGATTTGTTTAGATTCTGCGAATTATTTGTCATTGCGAGATTTTGCGAATTATTTAGATTTTGCATTGAGTTGCTCCGCGATAAATTTTCTTTCATTTCCATCAAAATACCAATCCCACTCTTGCTTTTCGATGACTTTGAATTGATTTTTGGTATAAAATGCAGAATCTAACACTTTCCGCCCCCCCCAGCAGCATTTTTCGCAGAATCTTTATCATTTTTCGTAGAATCTGCGCCATTTTTCGCAGAATCTATTTTGATTGCTTTTATCGCATTTGAACCAAACTCATCGATAAAATCCACATAAAATCCATCGCAAATCTCGCTCAAATCGCAACTTTCGCATTTTTTGTGATAGATTTTGGATGGCACGATATCGCGCATAACTTCCTTTTGCTCGATGTAAAAATGCTCGATTTTGCTTAACTTTGGGCGAAATTTTGCATTTGGCGTGTAAAATCGCAGTTTGTTTAAAATGGGTTTTTGATATGGCAAAATTTCCTCATAATGCCTTGCTTGTGGCAAAAATGGCATAATTAGTCGCCTTAACCACCGCATTTTTTCACTCAAACTTTTAGAGCGATAAATCTTAGAAATCTTAAAGCGAGAGAGGTAATAAATCGTCCTTCGCTTCTCAATATCTGCCTTTGCCTCCCTTTGATTATTTCTATCAATCCAAAGTCTGGAACTCGCCTCCCACTCGTGAATATCATAAATCATCTGCTCACTATTTTGGATATTTTTACGATACTTTTCATCCATCACGCAAAATGGCAAAAATCGCACATTCACCTCAATATTAAGACTTTCCAATCGCTGTATTTGCGGGGCGAGTTTTGTAGCGATGATGTCATAATATGGGATTTTTTCCCTATCACGCAGAATCTTTTGGTCGCCTGTATTATTGTATGAAAGAAAATTCACCACCCTTGCGTTATATTTAATCGCCAAATCCACAATTTGTGGCAACTCGCTAATGATTTCATTGCTAAGCACGGCATTCACGCGAATGGGGATTTCCAACTTCGCTAAATTCTCCAACGCCGCTATTTGCTTTTCAAAAGCATTATTTTTCCCGACGACTTTATTATAAGTCTCCCCAATGCCCTGCAAACTTACCAAAAAGTCATAAATCCCAGCATCTTTGAACTTTTTAGCATACTCAAAATTCGCCAAAGCGATGAGATTTGTAATCAAAGTGGGTTTTAAATCAATCTCATTGCAATATTTTAGCAACTCAAAAATCTGCGGATAAATAGTCGGTTCTCCGCCCTGAATATCGATACTATTTAATCCATACTCATCTTTAAAGATTCTGCAAATTTCCTTTGCTTTTTCTATCGTAAAAAATGGATGCTGTGGGTGAGATTTATCTGCGATTTTTTCAGCAAAGTAGCAAAAATAGCAGTTTAAATTACAAGTCTGCCCCAACCAAATAACGCCACGCCGTGTGGGAAGTTTCTTGTTTGTGAGAACGAAATCTTTATTTATGACTTTGATAGAAGATTGGGTAGATTCTGCGTTTTGTGTTGCGTTCGCAGAATCTAGTGTATTTTTTTCAGTCATTGCGAGATTCTGCGTAGCAGAATCGTGGCAATCCATTTTTAGATTCTGCGATTTTGTATTAGATTCTGCGTTTTTTATTTCGTTTGCAGAATCTGCGGTATTTTCGCAATTTTTGCCATTTGATTCGCTTGTTTTTTTTCGCAAAAGGGCTGCACCCACCGCCCCGCTCCCCCTACGCGCCAAAAGCTGCCGCTTTTCGCTTTTAGGGGGAGTGCCTCGCTTATCCGCTTCTAGCAAAAAATCGGCACTCGCACTACTGCTCGTTCGAATCCGATTTTTTGCACCACGAAGCGGGCGAGATTTGGGTGATTCGCACGATTGATTTTTGTTAGATTCTGCGGTTTTGGCGATTTTTGTGCTTTTATTTGCAGAATTTTGGGTAGATTCTGCGGTTTTAGTTAGGGATTCTGCCCCCCCCCGTTTTGAAGTTTTTCATTTTTTTATCCTTTGTTTTGAAATTAAAATCGCAATCATAGCAAATTTATTTTAAAATCGCCTTTGCTTTTTTGATGTCTTTTTGAATCTGTGCTTTTAGCGCGGGGAGCGAATCAAACTTGCGATTATCACGGATTTTTTCTACAAAAAAAATCCGCGCTTTTTTGCCTAAAAGCATATTTGTTTCCTCCCCAAAATCGCCCAAAATGTGGCTCTCAATCGCAAAATTATTATCCGCACTTTCTCTTTTGCCAAGAAATGTAATCGAATCGTGCATTTTGCCACAAAGGCGCGTTTTACTCGCATACACGGCACTTTGCGGGAGCAAGTAATCACTCACTTCCACATTTATCGTAGGCACTACCGCTTTTTTGCCAAGCCCTTGCCCACGCACAATGCGCCCTTTTATGCTGTGCATTCGCCCAAGCAGTTTGTTTGCAAATGCGACTTTGCCATCTCCCAAAAATGCGCGGATATTTTGCGAATGCACAGGCGTCTTGTCGATTTTCATTTCCTTAAAAATGCGAGTTTTTAGATTTGAGATTTTAGAAATATCTTTTGCGCAAAATGCGCGATTTTTGCCAAAGCGAAAGTCCTCTCCCACGATGATTTCGCGCAAATGCGGGAGCTTTTTTTGCAATAATTTTATAAATTTTTTGCCACTTAGATTTTTGATTTTGTCAAATTTTATAAAATAAATGGGAGTTGAAATATGGCGTTTTTTCTCGCTTTGTGGGAGAATTTGTGCGTTTTGATTCGCGCCTTTTGACTTTGAATCGCTCAAATCGCCCCCAAACGCGATAATAATCACCGCACCATTTTTATCTAACGCCGAAATTAACCGCTGGTGCGCAAGATGAATGCTATCAAATTTGCCGATTGTGATGTTTGTGATTTTGTTATTTTTGGATATAGATGAAAATTTCTTCATTGCCTTCCTTTCCCTTAATCGCGCAAGATTCGGCACAAAGCACCTTAAAATCATTCGCTTTTAGCGTAGTTTTAAAAGATTCAAGCGTTTCTAAAATCGCGCTTTTATCCACCACCACGCCTTTTTTGTTGCGTTTGACATTTTTACCTACTTCAAATTGTGGCTTAAAAAGTAGCAATGCCTTGTCCGCACAAAGTCGCTTAATATCGGGCAAAATGTGGTGCAAAGAAACAAAACTCACATCGCACAGGACAAAATCATAAGTTTGATTCGCGTGAAAGTCTGCAATAGCGCAGTTTTCATAAAATCTAATCTTTGGATTTTGTCGCAACGCAGAATCTAACTGATTGCTCCCCACATCAACGCAAACCACGCTTTTTGCGCCGTATTTTAGCGCGACTTGCGCAAATCCGCCCTTTGCGCTACCAATATCGATGACGCTTAAACCCTGCAAATTTAGGCTGTGATTTTTAAAAAATGATTCTAATTTCTCTCCCGCTCTGCTTACAAAAATGTCGTTTTTAAGGATTTTGAGATTTTGCGCCAAATCTTGCGATTGCACTAAAAACGATGGCTTTAAAATAACGCGCCCATTTACGCACACAAAGCCATTTTTGATAAGCTCTACGCTTTGATTGCGCGATTGTGTGAAGCCATTTTTATGCAAAAAAATATCAAGGCGCATAGATTCTGCGTTTTTGCTTTGATTTGCAGAATCTAGCGCAGAATCCACCGCAGAATCTGTAAATTTTTGCATTCAACTCCCCTTAAAATTTTCATCGCATTTTAGCAAAAATTATCTCAAACTCACTGCCCTTGCCTAATTCGCTATGCACTTCGATTTTTGCATTGTGGATTTTGGCGATTGTGCGTGATAAGCAAAAAATCAATCGCGGGTAAATCGCAGGCAACTCGCTAGGCGCGTAAATATCCGCACCATCTTGAAATTTCAAGCAAAGATAATTTAGTAAATTTCTTTTTATTTTTGGCAGATTCGCGCAAATCTTGCGAATCACCTGCGCTAGATTCGCTATTTGGCTTTAAATTTTGTGCTACGCCGTTTATGAAATGCGCTGAATTTGCAATTCGCGCCTTTGTATCTTTTAAATCGCTTAAAAACATGCCCTAAATATTTAGCCACCAAAGCACCAAAATTTTATCTTTAACCTTAGCTCAAACTTCGCATATCAATGACGAAGCGAAAATTCGCTTCGCCTTTTGCGACTTTTTTGTAGGCGTTATCAAGTTCGCTAATAGGGATTAGCTCAATCTGCGGGTAGATATTATTTTTCACGCTAAAATCTAGCATTTCTTGCGTTTCTTTTATGCCACCGATAAGTGAGCTATAAATCTTGCGCCTAAACTGCCAAATCATCGCATTTGCGTCTAAATGCGGATTATCTTTTGGTGCGGGTAAGCCTACGATTGCCATTTCGCCATACATTTTTAGCATTTTTTGATAGGCGTTTATGTCGTAGTGATAGGGGATAGTTGAGATGATAAAGTCAAATTCATTTGCGATTTGGCTAAATTCTTTATCTTTGACATTGATAAATCGCTTTGCGCCAAGTTTTAGCACAGATTCGCGCTTATCAACTATGTCAAATCCCGTAACCTCCGCGCCTAATGCCACCATATATTTTACCGCCATATGCCCTAGTCCGCCTACCCCTGCGACTGCGACTTTTTGCCCTCTTTTTACCTTGCTAAACATTATAGGCGAATAAGTCGTAATCCCCGCGCAAAGCAAGGGTGCGACTTTTTCAATCTGTGCGGATTTTGGCACTTTTATGGCAAATTTTTCGCTTACTACATAGTTGTTTGAGTAGCCACCATAGGTGTTTTCACCGCCGTGAAAGACATCTTTGCTATTGTAAGTAAAGACGGTTTTTGCATTGGTGCAAAACTGCTCTTCGCTACGCTTGCACGCTTCGCACTCGCCACAGCTATTTACCATACAGCCAATTCCCGCGTAATCGCCGATTTTAAACTTGCGAACTTTGCTCCCAACTGCGACTACGCGCCCTGCGATTTCGTGCCCGGGCACTATGGGATAGATAGGCGCGTGGTGGTCGCCAGCGACTGAATGCAAGTCGCTATGGCAAATCCCCGCGTATAAAATCTCTATCAAAATGTCGCGCTCGCCTAGTGGGTGGCGCGTGAAGGTGTATGGCTTAAATGTGAAATCCTTGCTAAAAGCTGCGTAGCCTTTAGAATCAATCCGCGCTCCGCTTTTTGCCTGTGCGATTGCCTCATCTGTGCCGATGATTTGGGATTTGCCTTTTGGATTCGCGCTTTTTGGATTCGCGTTTTCTGCACCAAATGCTAGTGAATGCCCCAAAATCGCACTTATGCCAATCGCACCGCCGATTTTCGCACTATCTTTTACAAACTCTCTGCGTTCGCTATGAATCTCTTTTTTCATCTTTTATCCTTTGAATTTAAATTTAAAAATGCAATTATAAAAGATGATAGTTACTATCTGTCAAGGGGCAAATCAAAATTTTTGCAAAAAATTTTAAGATTCGCGCAAAAATCAAAAATCACAAATCTTAGATTCACGCGAATCTAAAAGGCGAGAATCTAAAATCCACGCACAAGATTCGCACTCCAAAATCACTCCAAAATCGCATTTTATGTCGATTGCCACGAATCTATTGCATTCACATTATTCAAAGAAATCAAACAAAATAATGCTATAATGCACCAAATTTTACAAAAAGGGCGAAAATGCTTCAATTAAACATAAGAGAGACGCCTCAAGAGATTGCGAGTTTTCTTGGGGGCGATTTATACTACCACTCCAAAGTCCCCGAGCAGCAATACAAAGAATTTAAACAAAAAATCAATAATTATCTCCCAACACTTATTAGCCAAAACGAGGATTATTTGGTGGCAAACGCGCTTACGCCATTGCTCCAATCGCTAGGATTTAGCACAGCTATCAAGCAAAAATCACAAGGCAAAAGTGAGATTGATTTAGCCCTTATGCAAGATAGTAATATCGCAGTGATTATCGAAGCAAAAAAGCCAAGCAATGCAAATGAAATGATAAGCGCGGAGAATCACAACAAAAAGGCGTTGCACGAAGTGATTTTATATTATTTGCGTGAAAAAGAGCGTTGCTTAGAGAGTGGGGCAAGGTTTGATATAAAATATATCATTATCACGGATTTTTATCAATTTTTCATTTTCAAAGAAAGCGAATTTGAGAGATATTTATACAAAGATGAACATATCAAAAACAATCTTTATGGCAAATACAAATCTTTGACAAAGCAAACGGATTTAAAAAAAGAAAAAATAGCGCAAAAAACAAACGAGGATTTTTACAATGAGCTAAAAGAATATTTCGATAGCGAGCATTTTAATGCAGAATTTAGACCGCTATATTTGGATTTGCGTCAAATTGTGGATTGCAAAGATTTAAGCGAGATTAAGCCCTTTGTCAAGGCGTTTTCGCCCGAATTTTTGCTTGAATTATATATCCACAAAAATGACATTAACGAGGCGTTTTATAAAGAGTTGCTTTATATTTTGGGATTAAAAGTCCTAGATGGGAGCAGAGATAAAAACAAAAACACCATTATCCCAAACAATGTAAGCGGGACGCTGTATCATAACATAATCGATTCGCTACCTGATGAAGCAGACAAAACCCAAGAAAACATTATCTCTCTTATTATTTTGTGGCTAAATCGAATCTTATTTTTGAAGTTAATCGAGGCGAATCTCATTCGTTTTAATAGCCAAGAAAAAGGCAAACAATCCATAAAATTTCTAAACAACAAACACATAAAAGATTTTCAAAGTTTGGAGAATCTCTTTTTTGAAGTCTTTGCCAAGCCACACGATGAGCGCGATAAAAATTCGCCATTTTTTGCGATGCCATATCTCAACTCATCGCTGTTTAATCCAAATAAAATCGAGCAAAATCTCATTCACATACGCGCCCTAAGCAATGATAAAGAATTGCTCCCTTACAGCGAATACAACAAAAAATCCAAAATCTCAAATGTCGCTAAAATCCCGCTTTTGCGCTATTTGCTAGATTTTTTGGATAGCTATGATTTTGGTAGTGGCGAGGAATACGAAGCCGATACACTCATAAATGCAAGCATTTTAGGCAATGTCTTTGAGCGCATAAATGCGTATAAAGATGGCTCTTTTTACACGCCAAGTGCGATTAGCGCGTATATATGCGAGGAAAATTTGCAACAAGTCGTTGTGCAAAGATTTAATGAGGCAAATCCCAAATGGCAATGCAAAAATATAGCCGACATAGAATATGAAATCTACCGCGAAATCCGCACCGCTAGAAACACGAATGCCAAATCTACCCCACCCCAACCCCTCCCGCAAGGGGAGGGGCTTAAAGATGCCAAAAACTCCCCCTCCCTTGCGGAGGGGGACAAAGGGGGTGGGTTGCAATCCGCAAAAATAGATTCTCGCAATGACAAAAATCCCCATAACGATAGACAATCCATTATAAA
This sequence comes from Helicobacter sp. 23-1045, assembly GCF_053654655.1. Taxonomy (NCBI): domain Bacteria; kingdom Pseudomonadati; phylum Campylobacterota; class Epsilonproteobacteria; order Campylobacterales; family Helicobacteraceae; genus Helicobacter; species Helicobacter sp. 23-1045. The sequence goes on along the minus strand of NZ_JBSIUR010000002.1, from coordinate 166,630 downwards.
TAAACACATAGCCACGCTAAAAAGCATAAAAATCTGCGACCCAGCGGTAGGGAGCGGACATTTCTTAGTCTCCGCGCTAAATGAGATGATAAGAATCTACTATGATTTGGGGCTATTAGATTCTAGCATTTTAAGCAAAGAGTTGCATATTATCGGTGATGAGCTAGTTTTGAGTGATTTTGTCTATGCCAAGCCAAAAAGCCCAAATGAGCCAAGACACAAAATCCAAAAGGCATTATTCGCGCTAAAAAAATCTATCATCGAAAATAATCTTTTTGGCGTGGATATAAATCCAAATTCTGTGGAGATTTGCAAATTGCGCCTTTGGATAGAATTGCTAAAAAATAGCTATTATTTGACAGATTCAAACGATGGATTCAACGAAAATTTAGATTCGTGCATTCACCAAATGCAAACCCTCCCAAATATCGATATAAACATAAAATGTGGCAACTCTCTTATCTCAAACATAACCCTAAATTTTAGCAAAGAAAAGCTAGAATCCCAGCTAAAAGCCCTGCTAAACAAAGATAGAAAACTAGGCGAATCCGATGAAGAAGTCGCCGAAATAAAATCCATTTTAGATGATTTGAAAGTGAAACTACCCAAACAAATACAATCCTACAAAAACGCCACAAATGCCTACAAAAACGAGACAAACGAGGATTTAAGGGCATTGCATAAGCGCGAGATAGAATCTGCAAAAGAATTTATTTTAAGCCTTTTTATCAAAACCCACCCAAGCTATCGCGCATTTAAAAGCACCCTTGCAAACTATCTAAAATCCTATGGCTACGGCGGAATCGATAATGCAAAATTGCCAAACGCAAACCCAAAAGAATTGCAAGAAGCAAGCAAAAAGCTAAATGACTACCTAATCGCATTTAATTATCACAAAACGCTTGGCATTACAAACGAGCCACGCGCCTTTGTGCAAAAAGATTTTATCGCTTTGCTAAATTCTATGAAATCTTATGAATCCATCTCAAAAGAGGCAAAATCCTACTTTGAATGGCGATTTGAATTCCCCGAAGTGTTGGATAAAAATGGGGATTTTATGTGCTTTGATTTGATAGTGGGTAATCCGCCCTATGGGGATTTGCTAGATAGCGCGCAAAAGGATTTTTGCCAAAACAAAAAATTGCCAAAAGAGCAATGGAAATATCAATACGCCGACACAGGCGATACTTACAAACTCTTTATCGAAAAGGGCTTTAATCTCATTAAGCAAAATGGCAATCTTGCCTACATTGTCCCAATAACCGTTACTAGCAGTAAATCAAATATTGATTTACATAAAATGCTTTTGGATAATTGCGAATGGATTAAAGTCAGTAGCTATGGCGATAGACCCGCCAAAGTGTTCCCTAGTGCCGAGCAAAAAGTCTCAGTTATTAGCATTAAAAAAACGCTCTCACCCACAAAAGAACTATTTACAACGCAAGTAAATAAACGCTATTCTAGCCAAACCCTAAAAGAGCTAATAGAAGCTCAACAATTTATAAATAGTATCGAATTTGTGCGAGAAGGGGCGTTTTGTAAAATTAGTTTGCCGATTGAAAAAGTCATAATGAAAAAACTTTATGCCCAAAAACAAACGCTAAAATCCTTTATGAAAGGCAAAGAGAGAATCTATTATAGAGACACGGGCAATCGATATTATAATTTATTTACGACTTATTCTACCACCGATTCGACTACGCAAAAAAGTTTTGAGGTTAAAAATGCTAATGCAATCGTTGCCTTAATGACAAGCAATCTTTTTTGGTGGTTTAAAAATGCGTATGCGGAGGGCAGACATAGCTATATTTATGAATTTGAGCGATTCCCTATCCCAAAATTAAGCAAACAAATACTTGCAAATCTTGCTAAACTAGGCAAAAAACTTCAAGCCGACATAGAGAAAAAATCAAACTTCACCTCCACAGGCAAAAAAGAATACCGCCTCCGCAAATCAAAACACATAATTGATGAAATCGATAGGCTTATTTGTCCGCTTTATGATTTGAGCGATGAAGAAATGGACTTTATCATAAACTATGAAATCGAATTTAGAACGGATTGACATTTAAATCACCATTGCAATGCGAATCGCAAATTTTTGCAAAAAATTTTAAGATTCGCACCCACTTCGTCATTCTGAGCGAACAAAGTGAGCGAAGAATCCAAACCACGCGAATCCAAAAGGCGCGAATCTAAAATCCACACATAAGATTCGCGCATTTATTTTTGTGGCAAAAATCTTATCTCAAACTCACTTCCCTTGCCTAATTCGCTATGCACGGAGATTGTGGCGTTGTGGATTTTGGCGATGCGCTTCACTATTGCAAGTCCAAGCCCATTGCCACCCAAATTTTTAGAGCGCGACTTATCCACGCAGTAAAATCGCTCAAAGATTCGCTCGCATTCATTTGGCGCGATTCCTATGCCATTATCCACCACGCGCAACACCACGCCACCATTTTCATAATCCAAAATGACTTTCACCGCGCCATTTTCGCCACTATATTTAATCGCATTTTCGCACAAATTATACACCATATCTTCAAGCAACGCAGGGATTCCTAAAATCTCTTGCGCCCCCATTTTACCATCCACAAGCTCTTCGCATTCTACAAACTCGCATTTTATGCCCTTTTCACGCGCCAAAATCTCAATATTTGGCAAAATCTGCCTTATGATATTTGATAGATTTAACCGCTCTTTTTCCACCGCCACTTCTTCTAAAAATGAGATTTTTAAAATCTTTTCAATAAGCGTCAAAAGCCTTTTGGATTCGGCGTAGATTTTGGCGATAAATTCGGCTTTATCACGCTCTGCTACTAAATTGTTGCTTAACATTTCCGCACTTAGTAGAATGCTAGATAGGGGCGTTTTTAGCTCGTGGGTTACATTTGCGCTAAACTCTTTTCGCAATGCCAAAATGTCGCGCTGTGTGCTTTTATCAAAGAGCAAAATGATGATAGCTTTTAGCGCGGATTTTACAAAAATCGGCATACAAATAACGGCGCAAAAATACTCATTTAGCGTAATTTCAAAGGATTCGTTGCCCGAATCTATGCTATTTTGCACGGCATTGCCAAATTTTGGATTTTGGCTAAAAATATTGCTATTTTGCGTGGTTTTTAGGATTTGCAACGCCTTTGCATTGCATTGCGTGATATTGCCCTCCCAATCCACCACCAAAAAGCCTTCGTTCATATTTTTTGTGATTAGCTCAAAGCTCATTTTGCCCTGTTTTATGCGCTTTAATTGCTTTTTGATTTTCTTTTTTTGTTTGGAGATTTGTTGCATAAAAATATGCAATTCAGCGTAAGGATTCGTGCGAATGGGGTGGGATAAATCGATATTTTTGATGGGATTTAGGATTTTGCGTGAGAGCAAAATGCCAAGTGCCACGCTAAAAATCGCGCTAAAAATTAACAGCGTGGCAAAAAGTGGAGTGAAATTTTTGAGATAGGCAAAAAGCGAATCTTTGTCCTTGCTAACGCGCAAAATAAGAGATTCGCGCTGCGAATCCTGCGAATCTGCGCCCAAATTTAGCGTAATAAAGCGCGTAAAATAGAGATTTTCTTTTAGCTCTGAATCTGAAAGCCTTGCGACTTTTGGGCTTTTGCCTTGTAGTAAATTTTGCACTTCTGCGCGGTGCAGGTGATTATCTAGCGTTGCAATGTCGATTTTATTATCAAAAATCACTTTGCCACTCAAATCAATAATGCTTATGCGATAATGCGAATCTATCGCGCCAAACGCATTTTCAAGCAAATTTTGCGATAGATTATCCCCTAGCGATTCGCCCAAAATATTCGCATAAACTTCCAAATCCGCAAACGCTTCATTTTTGTGCGATTCGTTTAAAAATATCGCGCTTATGGCAATGCTAATCACTTGCACGATAAAAATAAGCGAAAAAATCCCAAGCACAAGCCGTCTTGCAAGGCTTTTTGGGCGGTAGATTTTGCCTAACGCAAATTCGCCTAAAAATTTAGGATTCGTCAAACAGGTAGCCTATTGAGCGAATCGTCTTTATGCAAGTGCCATATTTGCCTAATTTGGCGCGTAGAGAGCTTATGTGAATGTCAAGTGTCCGCGTGTTGCTATATCCCCAAATATTTTCAAGCAAATCTCCCTTGCTAAAAGCGCGATTGCGATTGCTAAAAAGTAGCACCAAAAGTTCAAATTCCTTTGGCGTCAAATCCACGCGCTCCCCATCAATGCTAATTTGGCGCGAATCCACTGCCACGACAAGCCCACTATGTTGCAAAATATTGCTATTTTGCGCGGGATTTCGGCGCATTTGTGCCTTTACTCGTGCGATTAGTTCAAGGGCAGAAAAGGGCTTTGTGAGATAGTCATCTGCGCCCAAATCTAGCCCGCTCACTTTGTCATACTCTGCGTTTAGTGCGCTAAGAATGATGATAGCGATATTTTTTGTCCTGTGATTTTCACGCAATTTTTTAATCACACTCAAACCATTTTCATTTGGTAGCATAATATCGCACACCAAAACCTGCGGAATCTCGCTTTTTAGCGCAATATAAAGACTTTGTGCGTCTTCAAAAATGCGCGAATCTATGCGCTGACTTTTTAGCGAATACGCCACAATCTCGGCGATATTTTTATCGTCCTCTAAAATAAATACCATTGTTTGCTCCAAAATTATTTTGGTATTTTAGCAGTATTTTGCCTTGCAAAAATAGTTAAGTTGCGATATTTTACAAAGATTTTACATTTCTTTGGGTGCAATTTTTGCGTGAGAGTAGAGATTTGCCAAACAAAAAGGGCGATTTAATTAAGCGATTTTAGATAAGATTCACGCGAATCTAAAAAATATTAAGGTAGTGAAAAATGAAAAAACTAATAGTTTTGTGCTTATTATGCCTTGCACCAAGCAATGCCTTTATAGAAACCTTGCCATCACAAGAAGAAATAGAATCTCAACCATTGCTTTATAGCCCAAATACCACGCAAATAAACGGCGAAACATTGTTTTTTAACGATTTGCGACAAAATCCCACATTGCCACAAAAACTAAAACCGCTTACATTGACAAAAAGCACAAAAGATTTTACAGATAGCCAAAAAGAAGGTGCAAATACATATCATCGCTTTGAGGGGGATTTGGAGGTTAGAGGTGTGTTGCAATATGCTATGAGTGCGGATTATAGCGGGTTTTATCAAGGGTGGATTTTGTTTTTTGATGAGCCTTATTATATGCAAAATCTCATTCCCAAAAATAAACCATATCCAAGCAAAACAGATATTTTCCCATATAGCGCGTATATGAGTATCACAAATCATCAACTACCCAAAGAACTTTATGATTTGGCTAGTAAAAATCCTTTATCTATCATCGGTGTGCGCGTGAGTGCGAAGCTAAAAACATTAGATATTACCACAGGCGATGGCGATGAGTGGAGGTTTTTTGGAGAAATACAAAATTTACAACCCATAGGCAAAACATTTATCAAATATCCTAATAGATTAGAATTGTATGTTTTAGGTGCGAATGGGGAGGCGATTTTGGAGTATGCGTCCAAAGATTCTTATGTCAATCTACGCGAATCGCCAAATGGCAAGATTCTCTATGCAATACAAAAAAATGATATGCCTGGCAATGTTTGTGAATATGAAAAATACAAAGCAAACAAAGGCGTAATCATATTTTTAGGCAAAGTTTCTACTAATCCTAAATGGTATAAAATCGCCTATATCCCACCAAATGCAAAAGACACAAGCAAAGCAATCTATGGCGTGATTCATAGCTCACAAGTGGGCTTTGAGTGTGAGTAGATTCAATGCTTCAAAAGCGAATCAATAAATTTTGCTTTTGATTCGCCTAAAGTAAGCAATTCTTACAGATTTAAAATTTGCTAAAATGTGTTGCTTCGTTGCGTTTGCTTCACTCACGCGCCTCGCAATGACGGGTGGGGCGCGGATTGCTTTGTGCGAATCTATGATTCGCCTTGCGATGACGAATCGGATTTGCGATTTACCACCAAAATTTACAAAAATTTTACAAAACCCTGTGTGTTGCTCTTACATTGCGTTGTTATGATTTCGCTCGTGTTGGTTGTGTATTGCAATCTAAGCGCAACATATCGCGTTTGCTAGCATTTACGCAAACTTCGCAAAATCTTAAAACAAAAGGAGCAAAGATGAAAGCGATTGTAAAATTAACAAAAGTCGCGCAAATGGTGGGCTTAATCGCCTTAATAGCAATGTGTTTTGGGTTAAATAGCCTCAAGGCAGCGGAGCAAAGTGGTAAAATCAATGTCATCTCACGCGAAGATGGCTCTGGCACACGCGGGGCGTTTGTAGAGATTTTTGGATTGCTTGAGAAAAAGGGTGATAAAAAAATCGATACCACGACACTAAAAGCAGAGATTACCAACTCCACCGCCGTAATGCTTCAAAGCATCGCAAAGGACAAAAATGCCATAGGCTATGTCTCATTAGGCTCGCTAAAGCCAATGGTAAAGGGCATTCAAATCGATGGCGTTGCGCCAAGCGTGGAAAATATAAAGGCAAAGAAATACGCCATTTCGCGCCCATTTAATGTCGTAACAAAGGGCTTAAGCGGTGATAAACTTGCGTTAGTGCGGGACTTTTTGGATTTTAGCAAGGCAAATGCTGGGGTGATTTCAAAGGCGGGATACATTCCGCTTGATGTCAAAAAAGTAGCGAGCAAAAAGCTAAATGGCAAAATCGTGGTGGCTGGTTCAAGCTCGATTACCCCACTAATGGAAAAGCTAAAAGAAGCCTATAAGGCGCAAAATCCAAGCGTGGAGATTGAGATTTTGCAATCCGATTCGACAACGGGGATAAATTCTGTCGTGCAAGGAATCGCAGACATTGGAATGGTGAGCCGTGAGCTAAAAGCCAAAGAGAGAGATTTGGGGATAAAAGATGAAGTTTTGGCGGTTGATGGATTGGCGGTGATTGTGAATCCTAAAAATAACATTAGCGATTTGACAAAGGCGCAGGTTAAGGACATTTTTAGTGGCAAAATCACAAAATGGGAAAATTTGGGGAAATAGCACTTTGTCATTGCGAGGCAGTGGCTGAAAGCCACAACGAAGCAATCCACAAAATAGATTGCCACGAAAATGCTACGCATTTTCTCGCAATAACGATACAAAATAGGACAAAAAATGGCAAAACATAAAAAATCGCCAAATAAATTTGACACCAAAACAAAGGCGCGAATCACACAAAGTTTCAAAGGGCGAATCACTGACTTTTTTACGCTCGAATCTTTGGCAAAAGTCGCATTTGGCTTTAGCGCGATTGTCTGCATTCTCGCGGTTATCATTATCTGCGCGTTTTTGTTTGGCAATGCTGTGCCTACGATTTATCACATTGGCGTTGGCGAATTTCTCTTAGGCGATGTGTGGCAGCCGCTCAATGAAGTCTTTGGGATTTTCCCTATGATTGTGGGGAGCGTGTATGTAACGGGACTAGCGATTGCCTTTGGCGTGCCTTTTGGGATTTTGTGCGCGGTGTATTTGGCGTATTTTTCGCGCCAAAACCGCTTTTTAACGCCTTTGGTTGAGCTGATGGCTGGGATTCCTAGCATTGTGTATGGATTTTTTGGGCTTATTGTGGTTGTGCCATTTTTCTCCCAAATCTTTGAGACAAATGGCAAGGGGCTTTTGAGCGCGAGTGTGTTGCTTGCGATGATGATTTTGCCCACCATAATTTTGGTATCAAAAAGTAGCATTGAAGCGGTAAGCAAAAGCTACTTTGAGGGCGCAATCGCGCTAGGGGCAAGTGTGGAGAGAGCGGTGTTTTTTGTCGTGTTGCGCGATGCTAAAAGCGGGATTTTGGCAAGCGTGATTTTAGGCATTGGACGGGCTATCGGTGAGGCTATGGCGGTAATCGTAATCGCGGGGAATCAACCCGTGATACCGCAATCCATAAGCAATGGCGTGCGGACGATGACGACAAATATCGTGCTAGAGCTTGGCTATGCAAGTGGGATTCACAGAGACGCGCTCATCGCTTCAAGTGCGGTGCTGTTTGTGTTTATATTGCTAATCAACGCGTGCTTTTTAGCGATAAAGAAAAGGGCGTAAAAAGGGGCGATTAAATGGGATTTAGAGACAAAATCGACAAAGAGATGATAGCCACCATAAAGGCGCAGGACTTTTTATCGCTATTTTTAAGGTGGATTATGTATGTGGGCGTGGGCTTTACACTCGCCACAATCGCGCTCATCGTTGGCTACATTTTGCTAAAAGGCATTCCGTTTTTAAGCGCGGAACTCTTTGAGTGGGAGTATTCTAGCGAAAATGCTTCGATGACACCCGCAATCATAAACACGCTTTTTATGATTGCGCTGTCGCTGTGCTTTGCCCTGCCTTTTGGAATCTTTGGGGCGATTTTCTTGCAAGAATACGCCAAGCCAAATAGCGCAGTGGTGGGCGTGATAAACCTCGCTTCGCAAGTGCTAGTGGGGATTCCTAGCATTGTGTATGGGCTTTTTGGATTTTTGGCTTTTGTCATCTATTTCAAAATGGGGGTTAGTATGCTCTCTGGTGCGCTTACTTTAGCGGTTATGATTTTGCCTTTGATTTTGACCGCCACACAAGAATCGCTCAAATCCGTCCCAAGTGCCTACAAAGAGGGGAGCTTCGCGCTGGGTGCGGGGAAACTGCGGACGATTTTTATCGTGGTGTTGCCCTGCGCGTTAAGCGGGATTTTAAGCGGAGTGATTTTAGGCGTGGGACGCATTATCGGGGAGAGCGCGGCATTGCTTTATACTTCTGGGAGCGTGGCAAAGGTAGCGGGAGTGGGAGATTCTGGACGGACGCTTAGCGTGCATCTCTACGCGATTTTAAGCGAGGGGCTATACATAGAGCAGGCGTATGCTACGGCGGTAATCTTGCTTTTTATCGTGGTGGGGATAAACCTGCTCTCAAATCTCGCAGTGAAAAAACTGCAAAAATAGATTGCCACGAAGTCGTGCCGACTTCTCGCAATGATAAACCAAAACAAAAGGAGACAAAATGGGTGTGGCGTTTAAAATCAAGGATATGAATCTCTATTATGGCAATTTTCGCGCGCTAAAAAATATCAATTTGGAGTTGCAAGAAAATGAGATTAGTGCGTTTATCGGTCCTAGTGGCTGTGGCAAATCCACGCTTCTAAAAAGCCTCAATCGTATGAATGACTTTGTGGAGGGTTGCAAAATCAAAGGGCAGATTTTACTCAATGACAAAAATATCTACAAAAATTACAATGTCAATCTGCTTCGCAAAAAGGTGGGAATGGTGTTTCAAAAGCCAAATCCATTTCCTATGAGTATCTATGAAAATCTTGCGTTTGGTCCCAAAACGCACGGAATCAAGGACAAAAATAAGCTCAATGAAATCGTGGAAAAATGCCTAAAAAATGTCGCGCTCTTTGATGAGCTAAAAGATAGGTTGCAAGATTCTGCGTTATCTCTAAGCGGAGGGCAGCAGCAGAGGCTTTGCATTGCAAGGGCGTTGGCAATCAACCCCGAAGTGATTTTGATGGACGAGCCTACAAGTGCGCTAGACCCCATCTCTACGCTAAAAATCGAAGAGCTTATCAAAGATTTGCGCACCAAATACACCATCATAATCGTTACGCACAATATGCAACAAGCAATGCGAATCAGCGATAAAACGGCGTTTTTCTGGCTAGGCGAAGTGGTGGAGTTTAACAAAACAAAAGTGATTTTTAGCGATGAAGCAAAAGAGAAAAAGACAAGGGATTACATCGCGGGGAGGTTTGGGTAGGATTTGCGTTTTTGGTGCGATTCTTGCGATAGATTCTGCGTTTTTACGCAAATTCACAAAAACAGCGAATTTACGCTTTCGTTGTGGTAGATTCGGCGCATAACTTCTGCAAATAGCGGTGCTACGGACAAAACTTTGATTTTTTTGCTAGTGTTTTCAAATGGTATCGAATTTGAGACAGCGACTTCATCTAACGCGCCATTTTCGATTTTTTCAATCGCATTGCCACTAAAAACCGCGTGTGTGCCTAGCGCAATCACGCTTATTGCGCCATTTTTTTTCAATACATCGGCTGCCTTTACCATAGTCCCCGCCGTATCGATAATATCATCAACCATAATCACGCTTTTATCCCGCACATCGCCGATAATATTCATCACTTCGCTTTCATTTGCCTTCTCGCGCTTTTTATCGACAATGACAAGTGGCAATCCCAAATGCTCGGCAAAATGCCGTGCTCGCGCCACTCCGCCAATATCTGGCGAAGCGATTATGGGATTTTTGAGATTTTTTGCCTTCACATAGTCATAAAATACGATTGAGCCATAGAGATTATCCACAGGAATGTCAAAAAAGCCCTGAATCTGCCCCGCGTGCAAATCCATAGTAATCACGCGATTCACCCCCGCACTTTGCAGTAGATTTGCCACAAGTTTCGCGCTTATAGGGACGCGTGGGGCAGCCTTTCTATCCTGTCTAGCATAGCCAAAATATGGAATGACAGCGTTGATATTGTTTGCAGAACTGCGCTTAAAGGCATCTACCATAATCAAAAGCTCCATAAGATTGTCATTTGTGGGTTTGCAGGTGGGTTGAATAATATAAATGTCCTTGCCACGCACCGATTCGGTAATCTTTACATTTATTTCGCCATCGCTAAATCGATTTATCTCCGCACTAGACAAGGCAATATCCAAATATTTCGCTAACTCTTTGGCAAACGCAGGATGCGCACTGCCCGTAAAAATCTTAAATCCTTTCACTTTTCGCTCCGCTTTTGTGTTTTTACTTTTTGTGTTTTCAAAGGCGAAATTATAGCGAAAAAATAAATGAATTTAGATTTTGCGAAATTTGTGAGATTTTGCGAGAGATTTTGTGAAGTTTGTGAGATTCTGCGATTTTTGCGCGAATCGCAGAATCTACCATAAATCAGTGCGGATTCTGCGAATCTCGCACGAAATTCGCAGAATCTAAAAAAAATTCGTCATTACGAGATTCGGCAATGCCGAATCGAAGCAATCCGCAGAATTTACTAAATAAACTTCGTTTTGCGAACGCAGTGAAGCAACCATCCAAATCTTACAAATCTTAAATCATTTTTCGCTAAAATCGCAAATTTATTTTAAAAATCAAAAGGATTGGATTAAGAGCTGGAATTGTAAATTGTGCAAATCTGCTGCGATTGGAAATTTAGATAGTGTCAAAAATTGCTTAGCAAATGATGTGAATGTAAATGCAAAAGATGAATTGGGATACACTGCTTTAATGCAGGCGTCACAAAATGGACATTTTGAGATTGTAAAATATTTGGTATCCAAAGATGCAAATGTGAATGCAAAAAAATTTGGTTCTCTTTAACTTAATCTCACACAAAGGAGTCTTAAGTTTATGATGCACACAATTAAAAACAAGTATATCATTCGTTTAAGAATAGTGAAGCTAAATTTAGAGAGATTCTTAAATATTTCCGCCTCGATATTGAAGCTACAAAAATATCAAAAATCGCTCAAATTTCAGAGGTTACTCTATGTAAAATCTTTAGGCAAATTAGAATTTTAATAGCAAAAGAATGTGAGAAAACTTCTAAAATGCAAGGCGAAATTGAAATAGATGAGAGTTATTTCGGAGCTAAAATAGTGCGAGGAAAAAGAGGTCGTGGAGCAGGGAGAAAAACGCCCGTGTTTGGAACGTTAAAACGAAATGGACAAGTCTATACTCAAATAGTAAAGAATTGCTCTGCTAACGAGCTATTGCCCATTTTATCTAACTTTGCAGGGTTAGAATCTAGCATAATGTATAGTGATACTTGGGCTGCCTATGATGGATTAGTAGATTTCGGTGCAAAGGCACATTATTAAGTAAAACACTCAAAAAATTAGTTTGCGTTAGGCAGAAATCACATAAATGGCATTGAAAACTTCTGGGGCTATGCTAAACATAGACTTGCTAAATTCAAAGGAATCAAAAAAGAGAATTTTTTATTTCATCTAAAAGAGACAGGATTTAGATAACCATAACCAAAAATCAAGGATAAGATTTGTATAAAATCTTGCTAAAAATAATAAGAAATAATCCGCTTAAGTTAAATTGAGCCAAAGATTTTATCATCCATCAAAGATAACCAAAAGCCCGTCCAATACGCAAAAATCATAATGGCACAATCTAAAATTTTGCGCGTGAATCTTGTGAGAAATTTTTTCATTTTAATAAATCCTTTGCGCTTTTGTGGATTTTTTGAATGATTTGTGGTAAATCTAACGCAAAATCGCTCAAATCAAGCGAAATATGATTTGCCCAGCCAAGCGCGAATCGCTCCATATTTGTGCTAATATAAAGCGTGATTGATGGGATTTTCATCGCCCACGCCGTGTGCGTTATGCCCGTATCGCCACCAATCACCAAATCCATACGCACTAACAACGCCTTAATCTCATCTAAATTTAATTTCGGTAAAACACAAAAGCGCGAATCTGTTTCGCCAAGTGCGCGAATCTCAGCCTCTTTTTTATCCCAAATAAGAAAAATTTTGGCATTTTCAAAATCGCCCCAAAGATTTTGTGCGAGTGCGTAAAAGGATTTAAGCGAAAATTCTTTATTTGCTTTGCTAGATTCGGCTAAAAATAAAATTTTGGGCGCGGATTTTGTGTGCGAATCGTGCGAATCTTGCGAATCTTGCGCTGATTTTGTGTGCGAATCTTGCGAATCTTGCGCTAAATTTTTAGCGAATTTTGCCTTTATAAAGTCCAAAAATACAAGGGTTGAGATTATGTCGCCTAGCGAACTTAAACGGATTATGGCGACTTTTAGCGTGGAGTTTGTCATTAAAATTCTCTCACTCAAAGGCGATTTTTAGGGTTGAATCAGGCAGATTTAACGCCAACATTTTCTCTTTTAGCAAATAAAAATCACTTTTCACGCATAAAGTATCATCGCTAAACTCAAATGCCACGCCTTTTGGGCTTAGAGACGCCACTTCTGCCACGCTCAAAATGAAGCTAAGCCACTGCAAAATAGCGATTGGCGGCATAAGTTTGCTAATGTATAAAATCTCATCGTCCTTTGGAATGCGCTTGTCGCTATATTTCACAAGCAGACTAATTATCGCTCTATCAATGTGCGAATAGCCGTAGTTTAGGGCATTTAGGATAAAATACGCGCTGTGATTATACATCGAATAAAATCCAAGCGAATCGCCGATTTTATTTAGTCCAGCGGCATTTTCAAGGTGAAAGAGATATTTTGGCGAAATCTTATGCTTTGGCGCAAGTAGGTTAAAAAGCAAAGTCGCATTCTTTTTAACCGCGCCTTGCGCCCTTTCATTTATGCAAAATCTATCAATTAGGCTACGATAGGATGGATTGAAACCATTTGGAAACAAAAAGCGCGAATTGCGAAGCAAATCGCTTAAAAATACGCCCTCGCGCACTCCCACGCCACTTGTGATAACGCTTTTTGCGCCAAATTTTTCAAGTAGCATTGACAAAATCAGCGCACCTTCGCGGATATTATCCTCCCTATCTTGTGGCACTTGAAGCGCACGAAGCCCCTTAATGTCGCTTGTGTAGATTTCTTTGAAAAAATCGCTGTATTTTTGGACTTCAAATTCATAGCCGTGAATTGTGTTTATGGGGTATTTTTCTTTTTTCATTATCATTTTTGAGAGAGCGCGAATCGTGCCACCTATGCCAAAAACGCACTCATTTTGAAAATCAAACGATATTTTTTCAAATTCGGTTTGAATGAATTTTTTTGCTTTTTTTATGTCGATTTTCGCGCCTGAAAATAGCTCTTTTAGGCGAATCGTGCCAATGTTTAGGGAGATTAGATTTTGGAGTTTGCCTTCTTTAATAATTGCGCACTCCGTGCTACCGCCGCCTATGTCGATTGTAATGCCATCTTTTTTGTGAAGCAGATTCGCACACGCCACGCCCCCAAAAAACGCCTCTTTTTGCCCGTCAATGACTTTGATTCGCACTCCTGTTTTGCGCTTTACGCGATTTAAAAACTCTGCCCTATTTGGCGCGTCTCTTGTCGCACTTGTCGCCACGCAAAGGATTTTTCGCGCTTTGTAATTTTTGGCAATGCCTACAAAATCACAAATGGCATTTATGGCGCGATTCATCGGCACTTCTTGCAAAACCCCGCCATTTTCATAGCAATTTTCACTGATTCGCACCTTGCTTTTCACTTCGTAGATTAGATGAAATCCAAAGCGACTTGTCCGCTTAAAAATCGCCATTCGCGCGGAGTTTGAGCCTATGTCAATAACTGCTGTAATCTTACTCATAATCACCCCTTAAAAATTTGCGATTGTAGCAAAAATATATTTAGATTTGGCGAATTTGGTGGGTAGATTCAGCGAATCGCTCGAAATCGTAGAATCTAGTGCGTTTTTTGGCATTTTTGGTGAATCGTAGAATCTTAAAAAAATTCTCCCCCTCCCTTGCGGAGGGGGATTAAGGGGGTGGGTTGAATCAAAATAATCCATCTTTGCGAGACTTGCTTTTGGCAAGTCGTGGCAATCCAAAATCAAAAGCGATTCACCGATTTAATTCGCAATGTCAAAAATCTCACACCAAATCTACTTAATTTTCTTTTTAAAGTTCATTTAAGCAATGCGATATAAAATTCACAAAATTTAAAAAAAGGACTTAGAATGACAAAAAATCTACTTTTGATTTTTATGCTAACCATAGCACAGATTCAAATAGCGTGGGCGAACTATGATGAAGACTTAATCAGTGCGACAAGACAAGGCAACCTAAATGAAGTTAAGTTGCTAATATCAAAAGGTGCAAATGTGAATACGAAAGATGGTATTGATTGGACTGCTTTAATATGGGCTTCATTAAACGGACATTTGGAGATTGTAAAATATTTAGTAAAAAATGGTGCGGATGTGAATTCATCAGTCGGTTATGCTTTAATATTGGCTTCACAAAAAGGACATTTTGAGATTGTGAAATATTTGGTATCCAAAGGCGCAAATGTAAATGCGAAAGGTGGCACTTTTGAAAGGACTGCTTTAATGAATGCTTCATTAAATGGACATTTTGAGGTTGTGAAAATTTTAGTCGCAAATGGCGCAAATGTGAATGCGAAAGATGAATGGGGCAATAGCGCATTATACTATTCGGCAACTGATGAAATATGGGACTATCTCCGTCCAAAAACAATCGGTATGAATCTTAACGCCGCTTTTATGAACGCTGCGATGCGTGGCAATATTAAGCAACTCAAATATTTTTTATCGCAAGGTGCAAATGCGAACGCAAAATATGAAAATGGCAACACTGCTTTAATGGCGGCTTCATCAAATGGATATTTGGAGGCTGTGAAATATTTGGTAAAAAATGGCGCAAATGTGAATGCAAAAAATGAAGATGGCGAAACTGCTTTAATGTGGGCTTCAAGTGAAGGACATTTGGGGGTTGTAAAATTTTTGGCATCCAAAGGCGCAAATGTGAATGCGAAAAGTGAATGGTATGGCACTGCTTTAATAGAGGCTTCATCAGAAGGATATTTTGAAATTGTAAAAATTTTAGTCGCAAATGGTGCGGATGTAAATGCGAAAGATGATGGCGGCTGGACTGCTTTAATGTGGGCTTCTAAAAATGGACATTTTGAGATTGTGAAATTTTTGACAGAAAAAGGTGCAAATGTGAATGCGAAAGACAAAAATGGCTGGACTGATTTAATTGTTGCTTCGCTCTATGGACATTTGGAGATTGTAAAATATTTAGTCGCAAATGGCGCAGATGTAAATGTAAAAGATGATAGTGGCAACACTGCTTTAATAGAGGCTTCATCAAGAGGACATTTTGAAGTTGTAAAATATTTAGTAAAAAATGGTGCAAATGTGAATGCAAAAGACAAAAATGGCTTTACTGCTTTAAATTGGGCAAAAACTAGCGAAATAAAGCAATTTTTGATAAACAATGGGGCGAGAGAATAGGGATTTATTCTACCCACCCCTTAATCCCCCGCGCGCATTTGGGAGGGGGAGAGTTTGAGATAT
Organism: Helicobacter sp. 23-1045; assembly: GCF_053654655.1. Lineage (NCBI taxonomy): Bacteria > Pseudomonadati > Campylobacterota > Epsilonproteobacteria > Campylobacterales > Helicobacteraceae > Helicobacter > Helicobacter sp. 23-1045. Next base: position 150,625 of record NZ_JBSIUR010000002.1, on the reverse strand, counting down.
TTCGCTACGCTCAATATGACAAAATATAGATTGCCACGACTTACCAAAGGCAAGTCTCGCAATGACGAAGTGGGGGCGATTCGCGTTTGATTCGTGGATTGCTTCGATTCGGCGTTGCCGAATCTCGCAATGACGAAATTTTTTTAGATTCTGCGAATTGAGTGCGGTTTTATGTAAAAGTAGTTTTATGCAAAAGTAGTTTTATATAAAAATCATTCAAATGATTACCCAAAGACACAACTTGCCACCCACAAATCCCGCTCAATCGCCCACGATTTGCGTCCCTATCCCTTCGCTTGTAAAAAGCTCCAACAAAATCGAATGCAACACCCGCCCATCGATAATATGCACCTTTTTCACGCCATTTTCTACGCAACTCACGCACGCATCGATTTTTGGTATCATTCCACCGCTAATCACGCTTGAATCTTTATACGCCTTTGCGCTTTTTGGCGTGAGCGTGGGGATAACTTCGCCTTTTTCGTCTAAAACGCCCTTTGTATCTGTCAAAAAAATCGCCTTATTTGCGCAAATCGCCTTTGCGATTTCACACGCCGCGCTATCGGCATTTATGTTAAATCCGCAGTGTTCTATGCTATCTCCCGCCGCGATTGGCGCGATGATTGGCACAAAGCCGTCATTTAGCAACTTTTCGACAATCTCTGTATTTACATTCACAATCTCCCCTGTGAATCCAAATGCGCCATTGTCCTTTGGTATCGCCTTTAAAAGCCCCGCGTCCTTGCCTGAAATGCCCACCGCTTTGATTCCATAGTGGCTGAAAAAAAATGTAAGTTCGCGGTTTATATCCCCGCTTAGCACCATTTCTACGACTTTCATCGCTTCTTTTGAAGTTACGCGAATCCCATCTCTAAATTCGCTCTCAATCCCCAAAGATTCGAGCATAGAAGTGATTTTTTTGCCTCCGCCGTGTATTATTATGGGTTTGATTCCTAGCATATAAAGCAAAATTATGTCTTTTGCGAAGTTTTCTTTTAGTTTTAGATTTTGTTGCGCCGCCCCGCCGTATTTGATAACCATAATGCTCCCGCGAAATTCTTGGATAAAAGGTATCGAATCTACCAAAATATCTGCGATTTTTATCTTTGCTAACATATTTCCCCCAAAAATGTAATATAATTTCAGCGCATTATAACTAAAAAAGGGGGTTTTTATGAATATTGTATTATTAGATGCGGAGACGCTAGGGAGCACGGATTTAAGCGCGATTGAGAGATTGGGGCGATTTAGTAGCTATCAAAAAACAGCGAAAAAGGACATTATCAAACGCGCAAAAGATGCGGATATCATTTTGACAAATAAAGTTGTGCTAGATTCTGCGACTTTGGCGAAGTTGCCGAAGTTAAAGCTGATTTGCATAACCGCCACAGGGATGAATAATATCGATTTAGAAGCCGCCAAAAAGCTAAAAATCGCCGTCAAAAATGTCGCAAATTACAGCACCGCAAGTGTGGCGCAACACACGCTTGCCTGTGTGCTAAATGCAATGGCAAAGCTAAATTATTATGATAGATTCTGCAAAAAGGGCGAGTGGAGCAAAAGCGCGATTTTTAATCATCTAAATGATAATTTTGAGCTTTATGAGCTGCAAGGCAAATCTTGGGGGATAATTGGGCTTGGCAATATCGGCAAAGCGGTGGCAAATCTCGCCCTTGCTTTTGGCGCAAATGTGGCATATTTCTCCACAAGTGGCAAAAATGATGATAAAAAATTTAAGAGAGAAAAGGATTTAGGCGCGCTTTTTAAAAATTGTGATATTATCAGCATTCACGCGCCACTGAATGAATCTACGAAAAATTTGATTACCAAAAAGGAACTTCGTTTGCTTAAAAAAGATGCGATTTTGGCAAATATGGGGCGCGGTGGGATTGTAAATGAAGCGGACTTGGCAAGTGCGCTAAAAAAGAGGGACTTTTATTTTACCGCCGATGTGCTAGAAGTCGAGCCGATGACTAAAAAACACGCCTTACTTGATAAAAAGCTCCGCGCTAAAATCTTGCTAACGCCCCACATCGCGTGGGCGTATAAAGAAAGTCGGGAGCGACTAATTGAAGGCGTAGAGAAAAATATAAAAGAGTTTTTGGATAAAAAGCAATGATATTTTTTGCAAAAACGCAGAATCTTGCACGGATTCTGTATAATTCGCAGAATCTATAAAATTTTGCCTTTTGCCCGTGCGAGTCGCAGAATCTAAAAGGCGAAATTCACGCAAAATTTGTAGAAAATTATTATCTTATATTTATGCTTTCATAGCCTTCGTATGGCTTATTTGGGTTATCCAATCTAAACAATCTACTAAATCGCTTTTGCACTTTGTCCAAAAACTTTACTTCCTCATCATAGTTTTTTGGAACACCATTTTCTTTGATGATTTCATTATATGCTATTGGCATATATTTGGAGCACTCCCCGCTATATGAAGTAGGTCCTGTCTGTTTGTTAAATTGCAAACCTACTTCAACTTGCAAATTTCGAGCTTTTGGATACATATCATCATCGTTTTTATACTGCTCTACATATTTTGTGACCCTCTCCCTCAAATCGCTTGGCACGCAGTCTATATCGCCACTAGCTGTTCTTGGCTTTGTCCATATATCCTTGACTTCGTCGCCCCATTCGGTAAAGAAGCCACATCCGCCAAACATCGCACCGCAAATGCCTACACCTACAAGCAATCTTAATTTGCTCATTTTTTCTCCTTTTGAAATAAATTTTTAAGAGAAAATTGTATCTGCCCCCCTTAAAGTTTTCTTAAAGAAAGATTAAAGTTTGCTTAAATTGCTTAAATTGTTTTGGTGGAAGTGTGAAAATCGTGGGGTTGTGCTAGATTCTGCGATTTTGCGTCAAAGACGCATTTTCTCGCAACGACAAAAATGGAGCAACTTTTGCGAATTTTTGAGGGATTTTTGGATTGACACGCAACTCATAGCACATTTATCATTAAACTCACACTATGCGTTGTCTGCGCCCCTATGCCACCTTTTTTGCCATAAAAAGTCGCACGATAGATTATGTCCAAATTCAGCGGAAAATACTTAAATAGCGCAACCCCAGCCTCCACATAGCCACCATTGAAACTATGCCCGCGAGGCGAAGTAGAGTTGCTATATCCCCCACCAAGCAAAAATGATAGCGGTTGAATGATGGGCGAATTATACATTATCGGGTAAGTGTAGGGGTGTAGATACGCCACAAGTCCCACGCTGTGCGTTTTGTAGTCGCTTTTGGTGTAGAGATATTTTAGGCGCAAACCCATATCGATTTCCTCGTCCTCTGCCTCAAAGTAGTTCCACCCCACGCTTACGCCCAAATCCATCGCTACCTTTTTATTGTCCGCGCCAAGCGCATTATTTAAGCGCGAAGTCAAAAAGTTCGCGCCGATGTGAAATGTCGCCATCTGCAAAATGTTGCCATAAAACATTTTGGTTTCTTCGCTATTTTGCATAAATCCACGCGGTGCAAAGGCGTTATTTGCGTCCCACGCGTTGCTTTGCGGATAGTAGATAAAATCATCTGCTACAAGATTCGCACCAAATGCGCTCAAAATCACCGCCACAAAGGCGAATTTTCGTAGTTTTTTCATTGTTGTCGCTCCATTTTTAAAGATTTAAAGTTGAAATTCTATGAAGCGGTTGTGAATTATTTGTGAAATTTAAGCTAAAATTTCGCATCTTAATACAAGGAATTTTTATGTTTAATCCACAAATAATCGTGCTTGATTTTGGCTCACAATACACGCAGTTAATCGCTAGGCGTTTGCGCGAAATAGGCGTATATACGGAAATAATGCCATATTTTGAGAATGCCGAATCGATTCAAGCCAAAAATCCGCGCGGACTAATCCTAAGCGGTGGTCCTGCGAGCGTGTATGAAAAGGACGCGTATAAGCCTGATTTGCGCATTTTTGAATTAGGAATCCCCGTGCTAGGAATCTGCTATGGAATGCAATTTATCGCGCATTTTTTCGGCGGACAAGTGGCAAAATCAAATGCGCAAGAATTTGGCAAAGCAAAATTGAAAATTTTAGATTCGGGCGAATCTATCGAATCTAACAGCGATTCACGCGAATCTAATGCCGATTCGCACGGAATTTTTAGTGGCGTGAAGCAAGATTCGATTGTGTGGATGAGCCATAGCGATAAAGTTACCGCCTTGCCTAGCGGATTTAGCGCGATTGGTAGCAGTGAAAATAGCGAGATTTGCGCGATTGCAGATTTTACGCGCAAAATCTATGCGATACAATTCCACCCCGAAGTTGTGCATAGTGAGTGCGGAGCGAAGATTTTAGAAAATTTCGCATTAAAAATCTGCGGGGCAAATAATCAATGGAATATGAAAAATTTTGCCGAGTTAGAAATCGCCAAAGTGCGAGAAATCGCACAAAATGGCAAGGTTTTATGCGCGGTGAGTGGGGGCGTGGATTCTAGCGTTGTCGCCGCGCTTTTGCACCGCGCCATCGGGGATAATCTAATCCCAGTCTTTGTCGATACAGGCTTGCTCCGCGCAGGCGAGCGAGAGGCAGTGGAGCAAATGTTTAGGGAGAATCTACGCGTCCCGCTTATCACCGCAGACGCAAGTGAGCTGTTTTTAAGTCGCTTAAAGGGCGTTACCGAGCCAGAGCAAAAGCGAAAAATCATCGGCGAGAGTTTTATCGAAGTCTTTGAGCGCGAAGCAAAAAAGCACAACGCAAATGGTGAGATTAAATTTTTGGCACAAGGCACGCTCTACCCCGATGTCATCGAATCTGTAAGCGTAAAGGGACCAAGCAAAACAATCAAATCTCATCACAATGTCGGCGGACTGCCTGAATGGATGCGCTTTGAGCTAATCGAGCCATTGCGCGAACTCTTTAAAGATGAAGTGCGGAGCTTGGGGCGCGAGCTAGGAATGCCAGAATCTATGCTTATGCGACACCCATTTCCCGGACCCGGACTTGCGATTCGCATTATGGGCGAGGTTACACGCGAGAGTTTAGCGATTTTGCGTATGGCAGATTCTATCTTTATCGAGGAGCTGCATAAAAATGGGCTATATGATAGCGTGTGGCAGGCGTTTTGCGTACTACTCAATGTCCGCAGTGTAGGCGTGATGGGCGATAATCGCACCTATGATAACACCATCGCGCTTCGCGCCGTAGAGGCGATTGACGGAATGACAGCGAGATTTTCGCATTTGAGCTTTGAGTTTTTAGAAAAAGTGAGTAATAGAATCATAAACGAAGTAGAGGGGATAAATCGCGTAGTCTATGACATAAGCTCCAAGCCCCCAGCCACGATAGAGTGGGAGTAGTGATTTTAATGAAATCTTTAACTAATATGTGTTACAATATAAAACTTGATAATTTTAAAAGGAGCGAAATATGGAAGCAAATAACAGCGAAGCAAGGAAATTATTTGAGAATTTTCAAAGTGTTTGGACTTTGGATAGAGTCAAAAATATGACTTTGGAGGATTATACGGGCATAAAAAGCGATGGAGAACGCAATGATTTTACATATTGGATAGAGAGAAAATTGGAAACTTTAGGCAGTATATGGGGTGGCAGTGGGTTTAAATTTGGCATTTACAGGAGAAGCAATACAGAAACTAAAGAGCAAGGTAGCGGGAAAATATACGATGAAAATTATGGGTGGTTTGAAGAATATGGTAAAACACCAAGCGAAGCATTTGAAAAAATAAAATCCTTGATTATACAAGTTATTGAATATAGTCAAAATAATAATCTTATAGAAATTGACAAAATAAATTTGTGGTTTTTGTATAAGTGGAAAATTGCCTTTCATTATCAAAATCCAAACAATATGAAAATATTTTGTATCTTTGCAAAGCAAAAATTGGCTGAAATTGCCGACAATGAATTAGGAACAATAGAGCTAAAGCCGTATGAAATTTATACACAAATTTTAGATAAATTGTTACAAAATAAACCCTATAATTTTAATGATGTGTTTAATATAAGCAAAGATTTATGGGAAAAATATAACACAAAAGAAAATAGAAATAATAAATCTGCACAAAGTAGCGAAATAGAACATAACAAAGGAGAAAAAATGAATGATAAAATCAAAGCCCTGCCACTTAATCAAATCCTTTATGGACCGCCGGGCACGGGCAAGACTTATAGCACGATTGATAGGGCTTTGGAGATTTTGCACCACTATGATGAGTTGATAGAGATTCCTGAATCTAGAGAGAATAAAAAGGCGATTTTTGAATCTTACCGCGCAAATGGGCAAATCGCGTTTGTAACCTTTCATCAAAGTTTTTCGTATGAGGAATTTGTCGAGGGGATAAAGCCTATCATAAAAGATTCGGGTGATATGATTTATAAAACACAACAAGGAATTTTTAGAAAAATTTGTGAAGTTGCATTAAAAAACTTGCTAGATTCACAAAAAAGCAAAGAGATTCTGCAAAACGAAATAAATTTTGAAAATAAATTTAAAGAATTTTTAAATGACTTAATAGAAAATCAAACCGAGATTGAAAAAAGCAATGTCGGCAGTTTTAGAATCAGCGATTTCGATGATGATAAAATTTATATTAACACACAGGATACACCAAGAAATGTGGATTTAAAAATGGATATACTAACAAAGATTTTGCAAAGCGATAAGGTGTTTAATACTGCGCAAAGTATATGGAATGAATTTATTGGTAATTATAGAGACCAAAAATCCACATACTATTTTCAAATATATAAAAAATTTAAAGAATTTGAAAAATCCTACAAACCACAAAATCAAGCTGTTGGCGAAGTTAAACTAAAACCCTACATTCTCATCATCGATGAAATCAATCGGGGGAATATCGCTAAAATTTTAGGCGAACTCATCACGCTTATCGAGCCTAGTAAGCGAATCGGCGCAAGTGATGAGGAAAAAGCGCGTGGCATAGGCAACGAATCTTTGGAAGTAACTTTGCCGTATAGTAGCGAGAATGGCAAAACCTTTGGTGTGCCAAGCAATCTCTACATAATTGGCACGATGAATACCGCTGATAGAAGTATCGCATTGCTTGATACCGCGCTTCGTAGGCGATTTGAGTTTGTAGAGATGATGCCAAAGCCTGAAACATTAGAAAAAATCAAAGTCGAAAATGGCGAAATAAATTTACAAACGCTTTTAGAAAAAATGAATGCGCGAATCGAATTTTTACTTGATAGAGAGCATACCATAGGACACGCATTTTTCTTTGAAAAAGTTTGTGAAAATACTTTGACACTTGAATCGCTTAAAGAAATCTTTGCAAAGAAAATTATCCCGCTGTTGCAAGAGTATTTTTATGATGATTATAAGAAAATCCAAGCCGTGCTAAATGATAATCAAATGATTAAACCAAAGCCAAAACCTGACTTTTTGGGTAAATTTAACGATGAAATAGATAGCGAAAAGGTCGTGTATGAAATCACAGATTCTAACTCGTGGGATACATTGACTTTCATTAAAATCTGCAAATCAAACGATTAGCGCGAATCTAGCGACAATGAGTAAAAATAACACCCTTTGTATCGCCGAGTGGCAGAGCTTTGGCGTGAAGGATATAAAAGCCGTCATTGCCGATAAAAGCAAGGCAAAAGCGAAAAATATTTTCAAAGAACTTAAAAATTTCGCTGATGACAAAGGCAACCATATATTTTTAAATTCTTATGGCAAAAATCGCCTTAAAGCACGAAATTATGTCGGGCTTATCCAAACAAAAAGCGGATTTTGTTTAGAGATTTTGCCAAAGACTTTTCGCACAGCAAATGAAAATGAGGGCTTTAAAAATCACCAAAATAAAATAAACGAGGCAAAGGACATTTTGCTAAAAATGTTGCAAACTTTGCGCGATTCGCCATTCAAACAAAGCCATATTTCAAACCTCAAAACACACAAATTCCCCTTGCTAGAAATCTTTGCCAATATGTTTTTGGACGAGTTAGAGTGCCTTATCAAAAGGGGCATAAAGAGCGACTATGTGGAGCGAACGGAAAATCGCACATTCCTAAAAGGTAAGCTACTTTTCACGCAAAATCTAAAGCAAAATCTCACGCACAAAGAGCGATTTTACACCGCTAGTGATGAGTTTATCGCCGATATTGCGCCAAATCGCCTTATCGTTAGCACACTTTTGCTTTTAAACAAGTGCAATTTCAGTACCAAAACAAGCACACGCATTTTGCAAAGTCGCTTTGTGTTTGATGAGATTCGCCAAAGCTCAAATTATGACAAAGACTTCGCAAAATGCGCGAATCTAAGGCATTTTAAGAGCTATGAGATTTTGCTTTTATGGTGCAAAATTTTCCTTAAACGCCACAATTTTATGCCATATCAAGGCGATAAAAAAGCATTCGCATTGCTTTTTAAAATGCAAAAATTATTTGAGAATTTTGTGGCGTGGCATTTGAAAAAGGCACTCACAAATCACACTATCAAAGCCCAAGATAAAAGCAAATACCTTATTAAAGGCGATAAATTTAATATAAAACCCGATTTAGTCATCTATCACAAAAATGCTAAATTAGAAAATCCACCAAAAATTATCGCCGATACGAAGTGGAAAATTTTGGATTTTAGCAAAGATGATTGCGGAATTTCGCAGGGCGATTTGTATCAGCTTTTTGCGTATTTGGCGAAGTATGAGTGCGAAAATGGACTTTTGATTTTCCCAAAGATTGATGGAGAGAGCGCACCGCAAACTTTTATTTATAAAGCAAAGTCAAATTTAGGCGAAGCGAAATGCCACAAACTTCAAATCCACTTTTTTGATTGCCAAAATCCAAGCGAGATTCTGCGATTCGCAGAATCTACCCACCCCCTAGCCCCCTCCGCAAGGGAGGGGGATAATTTTTAGATTCTGCGTTTTTAAACACTTCGCAGAATCTACTTTTTTGTCATTGCGAGACTTGCGAAGCAAGTCGTGGCAATCCAAAATTTGATTTATGGATTGCTTTGGTAAATCAAGATTTGCCTCGCAATGACGAAGTAAGGCAATGATAAAATAAGGTAAGTTCGCAGAATCTCGTAAATGACGAACACTTCGCAGAATCTATAAATCCGCAGAATCTAATCCATTTTTATCCCAAGCATTTTGTGCTACAAAAATATTTATTGCCCTTTTTGATTGCCTCATCTTTTGCGGTGTAAGTGCCACAAACCGCGCATTCTACCATTTCAAAGGATACTTCATCATTTTTTTGCGAATCATTTCGCAATGATTTTTTGCGAAAAAACAAAAAATATACCGCCACAATAATGCCTAAAAATATCAGTAATTTTCCCATTTTATTGCCTCGCTTTTGGATTTGTAAAAGATTTTTGCGCTAGATTCTGCGATATTTGCGCTAGATTCTGCGTTCTTTGTGTAAAGCAAAAAATGCCCATTTTCATCTAAAAATCGCGCAGATAGTGCGATGATTGTGCTGCATTTAGCAAATGCGCGCGAAGTGATTAAGTCAATCTTTGGTAGCGTGCTAATTTCTTCAATACGACTTTTCAAAATTCTTATATTTTTTAGGTTTAAATTTATAGCGATAATGTTTAAAAAACTCGCCCTTTTGATTTGTGGCTCAACCAAAATAAACTCGCACTGCGGGAGTGAAATCGCTAATGGAATCGCAGGGAATCCGCACCCACTGCCAATATCAAGCGCACTATGAAAATCGCTGATAAATCCTAGTGGCGCAATCGAATCTGCGATATTTTGCATAATATCCGCCTTTGTTTTGTAGCCTGTGATATTGTGCGTTTTGCTCCATATAAGCAATTCATCACAAAAAAATTCAAATTTATCCGCATAGTTTTTTAGCAAATTTCTTATATTTTTCATAATAAACCTACAATATCAATTAACCTACAATATCAGCATACAATCGCCATAAGAGTAAAATTTGTATTTTAAATTTTGTGCGATTTGGTAAATTTCAAGCGTCTTATCAAGCCCGATAAATCCCGCCACAAGCATAATTAGCGTGGATTTTGGCAAGTGAAAATTTGTCAAAATATGCGAAGTTTTGCGCGGTGGATTTAGCGGATTTATAAAAATATCGCATTCGCCATAAAAATCACCATTTTTATTAGAAATTTGATTTTGCGCTAAATGCTCCACGCACCTTGTCGCAGTCGTGCCTACGCACAAAATTTCACGCGCATTTTTAATCATTTCTGCGCTTTTTTGTGCCACAAAAAACGATTCGCAGTGCATTTTGTGTGCCGTAATGTCGGCAGATTCGACAGCAAAAAATGTCCCAGCCCCGATATGTAGGCTCACAAAGCAATGCGGACGCGCTTTAATCTCACGCATATCATCATCGCTAAAATGCAAACTTGCCGTAGGCGCGGCGATTGAGCCGATATTTTTGGCAAAAATGCTTTGATAATCAGCTAAATCGGCTTCATTGTCGCTTCGTTTGATATAGGGTGGGAGCGGAATATGCCCGTGCGCTTCTAAAAATGCCAAAATTGCGCATTCATCTAAAATCTCATCATTGCGATAAAATTCTACTTCGCGCAGTCCATTTTCGCGCAATTTGCGCACTTTTGCGCTCACGCCATCGCTAAAATTTATGCAATCGCCCACACGCACTTTGCCTTTAATCTGCACTAAAAATCTATGCCGTGAATCCGCGTTAGATTCGCCCAAATATTTATGATATAAAAGCTCGATTTTTGCCCCGCTTGACTTTACTCCGTAGATTCGCGCATTTATTACTTTTGTATCATTTAGCACAATTAGGCAATTTTGCGGGATAAAGTCCCAGATTCGCGCAAAAGTCGTGTGAGTGATAGTATCCCGCGCCCTATCATACACCAAAAGTTTTGCCGCACTCTTTGGCATCGTGGGCTTACTAGCAATGAGGCTTGAATCTAGCGCGTAGTCGTAGCTTGTCAATCGTTTTAGTCGTGCCAAATCATTAAGATTCGCCGAATCTTTTAGCGCAAAATCACTCATTGTCTTTTGGCTCGGGATTTACGAAGCGCACGATGATTATGGATAGTCCATAAAGCAAGATTAGCGGGATTGCCATCAAAAACTGCGTGATGACATCAGGTGGGGTTAGAAATGCCGCTAGGATAAAGATTAGCACGATTGCCACGCGAAAAAAGCCAATTAGCGTTTTGTCGCTAATAAGCCCTAATTTGGCTAGAAAATAGCACGCCACAGGCAATTCAAAGGCGATTCCAAAGCCTATCATAACTTTTGCAAAAAATCCCGTGTAATATCCTATGCTAGGCGTTGCGACAAAGTCTTTTGCGTTGCCAAAATTGATAAGATAATCTAACCCGATGGGAAACACCACATAGTAGGCAAATAACGCACCGCCCAAAAACATAAGCGTCCCAAAAAGCACGAATGGCAAAATGAGCTTTTTTTCGTTTGAATAAAGTCCCGGCGCGATAAAAAGCCAAATCTGCCAAAAAATAACAGGCAAAGCGACAATGATTGCGGCAAAAAATGAGACTTTGATAGCCGTCAAAAATGCCTCGCCTACTTGCAAAAATACGGGTTTTGAGCCTTGTGGCAGGACTTTTATGAGTGGCTCTAACATCCATCCTAAAATCGCTTCATTGAAGCTAAAACAAATCGCAAAAGCTATGATGAGCGCAAGTGCGGAGGTTACGAGCCGTTTGCGAAGGTCGATTAAGTGGGGTTTTAAATCTTCAAGCATTATTTTATCCGTTTTTCAATTTGTGTCTTTGGTATGCAAAATTCGCCATTGCGAGATTTGGCATAGCAAATCTTATGGATTGCAACGCTTGGGCTTCGCCACTGCCTCGCAATGACGAAGTGGGGGCAGATTCTGCGTTTTTATGCGAGATTCTGCGATTTAAACTAATTTTATTTATTTTCATTTTTACTCTTTTTTGTAGTTTTTGCTTTTGGTGTGCGCTTTTTAGGTGCAGAATCTGCGCTAGATTCTGCGATTTTGGGTTTTAAAGCGCGTTTTTTCGCAGAATCTGCGCTTTTTTTGGGATTTTTCGCTTCGCTCAAAGTGGCAACTTTTTTAGATTCTGCGATTTTGGGCGTTAAAACGCGTTTTTTCGCAGAATCTTTTGTTGATTTTGCGCTAGATTCTGCGATTTTATTTTGCATTTCTTTACCCATATTTTCGACTTCATCAAAGGTGCTTTTTACGCGCTCAAAGTCCGCATCCTGCAAAATTTCATCCTTTAATTTCAGTGCCGAATCTTCAAATTTTTTCTTGTATTCTAACGCGTCTTGCTTCATTTCAGTGATGTGAATCTCCCTATCTATCGACTCTTTGGCGTCATTTATCGTCTTTTTTACGGCGCGAAGGAACTTTGCGAACTTTACAAACGCCTCTGGCAGTTTGTCAGGACCCAAGAAAATCACCGCAATGATGGCAATCACAAGGATTTCGCCAAACGAAAAATCAAACATTTTTCACCCCTAAAATTAAAATCGTTATTGTATAATATTTTGCGTTATAATTCTAAAATTTTTTAAAAGGGTGTTTGATGATTGATATAAAGTCGCTATTGAATGATTTTTCGCGCACAGCGGAGCGTTTGGGGGCAAAGGGAGTGGATTGCGCAAAGCTTGATTTTCTAAAAAAATGCGTTGAAAACTATAAAAGCACTTTGCAGAATTTAGAATCGCTTAGAGCAGCGCAAAATGCGAAGTCAAAGGACTTTTTTAGCGCAAAAAAAGCTGGGGCGAATCCTGCGGATTTACAAAATGAGTTAGCCAATCTAAAAACAGAGATTTCACGCGTGGAGAGCGATTTTCGCATTATCGAATCACAAACAAATGAGCTTTTGTTAGAAATCCCAAATATCCCTGATGAGAGAACGCCTTTTGGCAAGAGTGAGAGTGAAAATGTGGAGATTAAAAAAATCGGCACTCCAAAGGCGTTTGACTTCGCGCCAAAGGCACACTATGAGCTTGGCGAATCTAATAAATGGATTGATTTTGAAGTGGGCGTGAAACTTGCCAAATCGCGCTTTTCACTGCTTCGCGGGGGCGCGGCAAAGCTAAATCGTGCGCTTATAAATTTTATGTTGGAGCATAATTCTGCATTTGGTTTTGAAGAAATCGCCACGCCTGTGATTGTGAATCGGGATTGCTTACTGACGACAGGGCAATTACCGAAATTTGAATATGATATGTTTAAATTAGCAAATTCATCTTGTGGCGACTTTTTAGGGAGTGCTTCGGCTCACTTCGTCAATGAACCGCAAAGTTCTATTTCCTCGCTCGCCTCGCACAACCCTAAAAATTCATCCACAATATTAGAATTTGCTTCTAACAATAAAATCGCCGAATCTACGCAGAATCTAAACGCAGAATCTAGCGATGCAACAGATTCTGCGACACAAAAAGGGCACGAGCTTTATCTCATCTCTACCGCCGAAATCACGCTCACAAATATGTATAGAGACTGCATTATCCCGCTTGAAACTCTGCCACTCAAACTTTGCGCCTATACGCCTTGCTTTCGCAAAGAGGCAGGGAGTGCGGGGCGCGATACACGGGGGATTATAAGGCAACATCAATTCGACAAAGTCGAGTTAGTAGCGATTACCACGCAAGATTCGAGCGATAAAATGCAGGATTTTATGGTGGAGGTGGCAAGTGGTATTTTGCAAAAATTGGAGCTTCCGCATAGAATGATTCAGCTGTGTAGCGGGGATTTGGGGTTTAGCGCGAGTAATACAATCGACATTGAAGTGTGGTTGCCTTACCAAAACTGCTACCGCGAGATTAGCTCTGTAAGCAATACGCGCGATTTTCAAAGCAGACGCGGGAGGATTCGCTACAAAGATGGCAAAAAAAATATTTTAGCGCACACGCTAAATGGCTCATCGCTTGCTGTGGGGCGGACTTTGGTAGCGATTATGGAGAATTATCAGCAAAAAAATGGCGAAATCGCTATCCCCACCGCACTAAAAAAATATTTATAGGATTTTCACACAATGCCAAAGCAACAAAACACGCAAAATTCGCAAGATTCAGCGCAAAATCCACAAAACTCGCGCGATTCGCAGAATCTCACAAATCCGCAAGATTTAGCGAATAAAGATTCAGCGAATAAATCCGCAAAAGATTCTGCGTTTGTGCAAAAATTAGAGTTGATAAAGGGGCGATTTATCTTCGTAGGTGGCGAAGTGCGCGGGATTTTGGGTAGCGCAGTGCAAAAGCTTTCCGCTACAATCGCAAAAATTAAATCGCTAAATAAAAATATTTTATATGCCGCAAGTGCGACTCTTGCGCTGTTTGTGGTGTTTGTCATTGTGCTTATTATGTTTTTAAATAAAGAAGAGCCACTCCCCGCCATCTATGCGCCAAAGTCCGCGCCTACGCAGGTTACACTGAAATCCACCGCTTTGCAAAAAAGTGGCGAAGTGCAGAGCTTATTGCAAAAGGCGGCATTGCTTTATGAAAGCGGGCAGGTGGCGGAGGCACTAGATATTTACAAAAATATTTCGACTTTTTCGCAGAGCTTTGCGAACTTTAATTTAGGCGTGGCGAAGCTAAAAGAGCGAAATTTAAATGACGCGCTAAATGCCTTTGATGGGGCGATTCAAAGTGGCGAAAATATCGCCGCCGCCGCGATAAACGCCGCAAATATTGCCTATCAAAAAAGCGATTTGAAAAAATATCATTATTATGTGAATCTCGCGCAAGGGACGCTCGTTGAGTGGGCAAATAAACCGCTTTATAGTTATCTTTATAGTTTGGTAAATTTCTATGATGAAAATTATTTTGCCACGCTTTCATCGCTAAATAATCCCACTTCGCAATTTTATAGTGCAGAATCTGCTTTGCTTAGCGCAAAAATCTACCTAAATTTTGGCGATGAATATAATGCGTTAAAAAAATTGCTAGAAGTCCCAAATATCGATAATCGCTTTAATATCGGGCTTTTATACGCTAGAATGGGCGAGTTTGACTTGGCAAGCGAGCAAATTAGTAGCTATTTGAAAGATTACAACACACAGAAGGCAAATATGGCACTTGCGCTAATTGAGTTAAAGCGGGGTAATTACACGCAGAGCGCGGAGATTTACAATGCGCTTTTAGAAAAAAATAGCACAAAAGATTTGGCGAAAATCTACCCCATAAAAGTTAAAATCAGCGAGACGCTTTTAGATGTGAGCGTGGCGCAAAGGACTTTTTGGGAGCGCAATGCAAGCTCGCAAATGGCGATGCTTTGGCATTATAAGATTTTGTTTTATTTCGCGCCGTTTCGGGTTTTTGATGCAGATTCTGCGATTGCGATGATAAATGAGGGCGGAGTAGAGCTAAAAATGGATAATTTGGTAAGTGCAAGTGCGAAATTTGCGCAAGGTGCGATGAAAGCAAATATCGATAAGCAAATCACGCAGGGATTAAGGGCGATTTTGCAAAATAATCTTTTTGATGGCAAAAAAATACTTCTAGATTCAGCGAAAAAGTATCCAAATCACCCCATTTTGCAATATAATTTGGGGCTAATTTATGCGCAGTTAAATGACTTTGAGGGCGCAAGACGGCACTTTTTAAAGGCGTATCATTTGGATAGCAATGATATTTTAAGCGGGATTTTCGCGCTAATGTGCGCTCAACTCACGCAAACTAACAGCACGCGAATCGCAAATGACATCAGCGCAAACTTTGAAGAAATGCACTTTGATTCACCCGCAAATGAGGCATTTTACCGCTCACTTTTTGGATATGCAAATGGCAATATTATCGATAATTTCGCAGAATCTAGCGTAGATTCGCCACTAGCAGTCGCGCTAAAAGCACTATACGCGCTTGGGACGCGAGATAGCGAGGTGATAAAAAGCGCGTTTGCCACCTTGCAAAAGCGCACAAATGATGACATCGTAGCGCAGATTTTATCGCACCTTGTGGCACATTATGGCAAAAATATTAAGAAGCATTCGATTGATTTATTTGACTTTGTGAAAAACATTACGCATTTAAAGCAAGTGCTTGGCGGGGCGAATTTCGCGCGGGAGATTTATGTGTATAGCGCGTTTTTAGCGGGGGCGAGTAGCTATGTCGATAAGATTTTAAATGATAGATTGCTAAATGAAAGTGGCGGATTTAGCGGGATTTTGCAGGCACTAGCGTTAAATGCGATTTATTTGCAGGACTTTGAGCGGGCATTTGCGTATTATAACGAGCTAATTGACGCGTATAAAGTGCAAAATAGCGAGATTTATTTTTATGCGGCGGTTTCTGCGATTGGTGCGGGAAATTATGATAATGCGGTAGCGTTGATTCAACTCGCGCGAATGGATAATGGGGCGAATTTTGAAGCAAGGTATGCGCTAGGTTTGCTCCACCAAGCGATGGGGAATTTGAATTTGGCGTCAATGCAGTTTGGCGCGATAAATGCGAGTGGATTTAAGTCGGACTTTTTTGACTTTGAGATTGATAGCAGTGAAATTTTGAATGATTCTACGACTCGCACGAAAACCGCAGAATCTAGCGTGAAAAGGGTGAATAAATGAGTAGAAATTTGTCATTGCAAGAAAATAATCTCCCCCTCCCAAATGCGCGCGGGGGATTAAGGGGGTGGGTAGATTCTGCGAATGCAGAATCTAATGCAAAAAATTCGTCATTGCGAGATTCTGCGTTTAACGCAGAATCGTGGCAATCCAAAAAAAATAATCCGTGCGATAGCACCGAATCTCGCCCGCTTCGTGGTGCAAAAAATCGGGAGCAAGGTTGCAGTAGTGCAACCGCCGATTTTTTGCTAGAAGCGGATAAGCGAGGCTCTCCCCCTAAAAGCGAAAAGCGTGAGCTTTTGGCGCGTAGGGGGAGCGGGGCGGGGGGTGCAGCCCTTTTGCGAGAAAAAACAAGCGATTCTAATCCAAAAAATGGCGAAAAAATCGCAGATTCTGCGTTTCAAATAAAAAACGCAGAATCTACCACCAAAAACGCTTCGCGCGGAAGTATTTTGGATGAGAAATCGGGGTTGCGAAGCCACGAGCGAGAAAATAGAACTAATGGTTCATTGACGAAGCGAGTGGCAAGTCTCCCCGATTTATCGCCAAAAGACAACGCGCACTTGGAGCAACCAAATGACTGACATTTTAAACTCCCTAAACCCAGAGCAATGCGAAGCTGTCAAACAAATCGATGGCGCGTTGCTAATTTTGGCAGGGGCAGGGAGCGGAAAAACAAAAACGCTCACCACGCGCCTAGCGTATTTGATTGACGAAGTGGGAATCCCATCAAGCGCGACTTTGACGCTCACTTTTACAAACAAAGCGGCTCTCGAGATGCGCACCCGTGCGCTAAATCTAATAAAGCGCGTGGATTGTGCGCCCCCTTTGCTTTGCACTTTTCATAAATTTGGGCTTTTGTTTTTGAAGCTACACATTCATTTGCTAGGGCGCAAGGCGAATTTTATTTTGCTTGACAATGACGATAGGAAGCGAATCTTGCGCAATTTTAAGTCAAATGTCTCTTTAAGCCTTTTGGGTGCGGAAATTTCGCGCTATAAAAATCTGCTTTTAAGCCCCGCCGAAGTGGCGAATCAAGCCAAAGATAGCACATTTAAAGAAATCGCAAAGATTTATGGCGCATACAACGCGCTTTTGTTAGAAAATAATATGGTTGATTTTGATGATTTGTTGCTTTTAACTTTTGAGATTTTAGATAAAAATCCCGTGCTTTGCGATGAAATCAGCCAAAAATATCAATACATTATGGTTGATGAATACCAAGATACGAATGAATTGCAGTATAAATTGCTTAAAAAACTCTGCGCTACGCACAATAATATCTGCGTGGTAGGCGATGATGACCAAAGTATTTATGGGTGGAGAGGGGCGAAGATTCAAAATATTTTGGATTTTAGCGAGAATTTTAAGGGCGCAAAGATTATTAGATTAGAGAAAAATTATCGCTCTACACGGGAGATTTTGGAGGTTGCAAATCGCCTAATCGCCTTTAATACGAAACGATTAGGCAAAGAATTGCAAAGCACAAAGGGCAGTGGCAAAGAAGTGGAATTTTTAGAATCACAAAGCGAAGATGACGAAGCCAAACAAATCGCTAATCGAATCAAAAAATTACTTGATTCAGGCGTAAATCCAAACGAAATTGCCATTTTGTTTCGCCTAAATGCTATGAGTATAAGCATTGAAGAATCATTAAGCAGGGCAAATATTCCCTATAAACTTATCGGCACTATTAGATTTTATGAACGCGCCGAAATTAAGGATATTTTGAGCTATTTTCGCCTTGTGGTGAATCCAAACGATGATTTTTCGCTTTTGCGAATCATAAACCGCCCAAAACGCGGAATCGGCAAAATTTCACAAGATAAATTAGAGGCTTTTGCCAAAAGTAAAGGCATTTCGATTTTTGAGGCGGTGATGAATCTAAAAAGCGAAATCCCATTGCCACAAAAGCATATCAATGCAATTTGCGAACTTTTTGAAACGCTAGAGTTGCTACGAGAAAAGCAAAAAGATTCCATTGTCGGTTTTATAAATCTATTTAAAGAAAAAATCGATATTTTGGATTCATTTGATGATAAGCACGATGATATTGATAGACAGGCAAATGTTAATACTTTTTATGAGCGATTTAAAGCATTTATGATACAAAATCTAGAGCTAGATTTGGAGGATTTTTTAAACGATATTTCTTTGAGTAGCGATAGCGATGAGATTGCGGAAAATTGCGTTTTTTGTATGAGCATACATTCTAGCAAGGGCTTAGAATTTGAGTATTTATTTGTCATAGGTTTGGAAGAGGGATTGTTTCCACTAAAAAGAAAAGATGATATTGTGGATATTGAAGAAGAGCGCAGACTTGCTTATGTAGCCTTTACTAGAGCAAAAGATAATCTAGTGCTATCCAGCGCAAAATGGCGTTCTTGTGCAAAATGGCTTGAATCTCAAGGGCGAAAATCTCGTTTTTTAAGCGAATGTGGCATTATAGAAAAAGACACAAAAAGCATAGGATTCAAACAAGAAAATAACGATGAAATCCAAAAAAATGATTTAGTATTTCACAAAGCTTTTGGAACAGGGCGTGTAGAAAAAGTTATTAAAGATGGCGCAAATAGCAAGTTGCAGATAAATTTTGGCGGAATCGTGCGCAATAATATTGTATCAAGTTTAGTAAAAAAGGCGTGAAAATGAAATGTATTTTAATGCTTATTTTAGGGCTTTGTGTAGCTTTTGGCGCGGAAAATAATACGAATCTAAATTCACAAGATTCGGTGAATCAAAATGCGAATCAAAGCGCTGATTCAAGCGAATCTAATCCAAACGATGCGCAAAATCCAGCACTTATAAATGCCATAAAAAGCGCGGTTGAGAAGCGATTTTTGGATTATTACAAAAAATACAATATCACCATAAACAACCTTGAAATCGCCCCCGTAATCGAGCGCAATTTGGCGAAATATCGCTTGGAAAAAATCATTTTTGATGATAGGGATTTGCGAAAGGATAGCGGGAATTTTGAAGTGCATATCCGCCACAATGAGCGCAAAAAGCGCGTGTTTTTCAACTTTCAAATTAACGCGATTATTGATAGTTTGAGCGCGGTTGGGAGTATCAAAAGTGGCGAAGTTATCGACAAAAACAACACTATGATTGCGCAAATCCCGCTTACCAAAAATCTCACTCTGCCTGTTAGCGCGGAGATTTTGGGGGAATATGAAGCAAAGAGCTTTATTGCAGGGGGCGCAAGTATCGTGGCTAGTAAAATTACGCCCAAAATCATCGTGCGCAAGGGCGATATTTTAAGCGTGGCGTATAAAAATAGCGACATTAACATAACTTTTAGCGTCAAAGCAACGCAAGATGGCGCAAAAGGGCAAACTATCCGCGCGCAGAACTCGCAAAGTGGCAAGGCGTTGAATGTTATTATTGTAGATTCAAAGAATGCGAAAATTTTGGAGTAGATTTGGTGGAATTGGCGAATTTGGCGCAAGCAAGATTGTTAGATTCTGCGAATTTGGCGCAAGATTCTGCGATTTACACGAGTTTCGCACAAAAATCGCAGAATCTATAAAAGAAATTCATCGCATTTGCCTTTTTAAAAAATTTCGTGCGATTGTAGTGAAAAAATATTGAGATTCTGCGAATTTGTGGGCGAGATTCTGCGAATCGCAGAAAATTTGCAAAATCTATCTTTTATCCTTGTCGATAACTTCGTGATTACACATTCAAATGCTCCCACAATATTTTTGCACCAAGCGCGATTAGCACGACACCGCCTAACAAAGCCGCTTTGTTACCCAAATATAGCCCGAAACGATTGCCGATTTTTAGCGCGATGATTGAAAAAATCGCCGTGATAACGCCGATAGCTGTGGCACAAAGGACGATGTTGCTACGCTCAATCGCTAGACTAACGCCAACTGCGAGTGCGTCAATGCTAGTGGCGATGGCAAGTGGGAGCATTGCGCGAACGCCAAACTCCGCGCTATTTGAATCGCAAGTCTGCGCTTCAAAGGATTCGCGTATCATTTTTGCGCCGATTATCGCAAGTAAGCCAAATGCGATGAAATGGTCGATTGACCCGATGAATCCGCCTATCGCCACGCCTAAAAAGTAGCCCAAAAGTGGCATTAACGCCTGAAATCCGCCAAAGTAAAGCCCCACGATTACGCAATGCTTTGGCGTAACGCGCCGAACGCTAAAACCCTTGCAAAGGCTCACAGCAAAGGCGTCTGCGGCAAGCGCACACGACAACAAAATGACGCTAAAAATCCCCATTGCTAAATCGCATTTTCTGCCACGAAATGTGCGCCCAAGCTCTCTTTGCGTTTTAATGCGGTGCGGACGATTTTTCGCGCTGTTAATAGGCGAAGTTTCAATAACCGCCCTATGTCGCCAAGCAACATTACTTCAATCCCGCCAAGTGCCGAATCTAGTCCGCTTTTTGTGCGCTTTATCCCCGCATTTTGCCACATAATCTCGCGCAACACGGCTTTATACTGCAAATCGCCATCCTTCTCCAAAATCTCACTATTTAGCGGAAAGTTCCGCGCACTCGTGCTTATATGTGAATCCAAAATATTTTTTGCAGCGATTTTGCCAAAAACTAGCCCTTCTAAAAGCGAATTTGACGCAAGGCGATTTGCGCCGTGAAGTCCGTTGTTTGCGCATTCTCCCACTGCGTAGAGATTTTGCATTCCACACACTTTGGCATTCAAATCACACGCGATTCCGCCCATAGAGTAGTGAAATGCGGGAGAAATGGGGATTTTGTCCTTTGGTATGTCAAGCCCACACGCGCTCAAAGCCCGATAAATATTTGGAAATCTGCGCTTAAATCCGTCCTTATCAAACGCACTCAAATCAATAAACGCACTTTCATTATTTTTCGCACAATAATCAAAAATCCCCCGTGCCACGATGTCGCGCGGTGCTAGTTCGCCTCGTCTGTCATACTCAAACAAAAATCGCTTACCCTTGCTATCTACGACAATCCCGCCATCTCCGCGCACCGCTTCGCTTATGAGCTGTTTTCTAGCGTGATTTGTGGCGACAAAGACCGTTGGGTGAAATTGCAACATTTCCATATCGCGCAGTGGTAGATTGTGCTCCAAAATAATGCCGTGAATGTCGCTACTAATGGTGTGTGCGTTTGTGTGATATTTGAAAAGTCCGCCCACACCGCCACTTGCGATGACGACATTATCGGCGTAGAGATTTATGACGCCTTGCCTTGTATTCACGCACACGCCATAGACTTTGTCGTCCTCTATTAGCAAGTCGATGACTTGTGCGCCCTTCCAAAGCGTGTGTTTTAGGTTTTTGATAAGGTGCGTATGCAGGATTCGCCCCGTGCCATCGCCATTTGCGTGGATTATGCGCGAAATGCTATGTCCGCCCTCTTTGGCAAGCATAATTTTCCCCTCACTATCCCTATCCACCGCAAATCCATCGGCGATTAGTTCATCTAAAATTTCTATGCTAGATTCGCTTAACTTGCGCACGACTTGAATATCATTGACATTGCTCCCAGCATCAAGCGTATCGCGTATGTGAGAAGGCACATCGTCCTTGCCATTTGCGATAGTTATGCCACCTTGCGCGTAAAATGTATTGCACTCCCACGGCTCATCTTTGCATAGCAAAAGCGCGTTTAGGTTTTGCCCCAAGTGTTTGGCGCAGTAAAGTCCAGCGACACCAGCACCGATGATGATAACATCATATTTCATAATTAACCTCCATTTATTTGGCAATTTGTTCTGGGGTAATCATTTGCGTTGTTTTGGCACAAAATTTCGCTCGATGGACGCCCAAGTCCTATTTCGCTCATTTCGCGCCAAAACAACGCAAAGCACTACCGCCATTACTTCGATTGTTTTTTGTGCAAGATTCCCGCTTTTTTGTCATTCTGAGCGTAGCGAAGAATCCAAAACACGCGAATCTATGTCCAAATTTACGCTACTCCAATACGGATTCGCCTTATACCCGCACCCACTAAAAACCGCCACAAAAAATGCTATAATCACAAAATGAAAAATATTCAAAGCGTCATCTCCAATCTTAGGCACACGAGCCTAAAAAAACTAAATTCAAACGCAATTATAAACAAATTGCTTTTAACTTTGCCAAAATCTGTGCGCGATGGCGTCCTTTTTGCCACGCTAAAAGGCGAGACGCTTTTCATTGCCACACGCCACATTAGCCTGTGCGCCGAGATAAACAACTTTCGCGCAAATGATTTGCTAAATGCGATAAATTCTTTGCTAGATTCTGCGAATTTGGCGCAAAATAGCGATTTATCGCAGAATCTAGCACTTTTAAGCAAAATCAAAAAAATCAAAGCATACACACCAAAAAATATTTTAGATTACGCCACAAATAAAATCGAAAAAATTGAAGTTATACATTACAAAGAGCGCGCTCGTGGGGATTTTAGCGTGAATGAAAACTCGCCCCTAAAAGATATTTTTGCAAATATCAAAAATTTAATAAAGAAAAATTTAGCAAATGAATCTAAAAGAGCAAATTAAATCCCTCCCGCATACAAGCGGAATCTATCAGTATTTTGATGACAAAAATCGCATTCTCTACATTGGCAAGGCAAAGGATTTGCATAAAAGGGTGCGCAGTTATTTTAATCTACGGGGCGAATCTCCCGCACCTGCCGCAAATGTAAGCCATCGAATCGCAACTATGATTCGCCAAATTTCACATTTGCAAATTATCCTAACACAAAGCGAATCTGACGCCTTAATCTTAGAAAACTCCCTAATTAAGCAGCTTAAACCAAAATACAACATTCTACTTCGCGATGACAAGACTTATCCATACATTTTGATTGACAAAAACGCGCCGTTTCCGCGCCCTGAAATCGTGCGAAAAATCACAAATGATAAAAATCATCTCTATTTTGGTCCGTATTCTAGCGGTTCGCGAGAGATTTTGAATGCGATTTATGAGATTTTGCCACTTGTGCAAAAAAAGTCCTGTTTGAGTGGTAAAAAAGCGTGTTTGTTTCATCAAATAGGGCGTTGCAGTGCGCCTTGTGAGGGCAAAATTTCACGCGAAAAATATAGCGATATTGTCAAAAATGCAATAAATTTGCTTCAAAATCCAAGCAAAATCCTAAAAATTTTGGAGCAAAAAATGCAAAATTTTGCAAAAAATCTGCGCTTTGAGGATGCAAATCTTATAAAGATTCAATGCGAAAAAATCCGCCAAGTAGCCAAAATCAGCAGTATTGATTTGGCAAAACTTTATAATTGCGATATTTTTGTCATTGAAAGCAATGCGACAAAATCCGTGCTTGTAAAAATCTTTATGCGCGATGGGCGCGTGGTTTTTAGCGATAATATTTTCATAAATCACAACGAAAATGAATTAGATTTGGACTTTTTATACACGCAAAGTTTGCTAAATCACTATAAAAATAATGCGCCTTTTGCGCTAGATTCAATCCTTTTGCCTTATGATTTGAGTGATGGGGCGATTTTAAGTGAATTTTTTCGGCAAAAATTTGGCAAAAATATAAGAATTTTGAACCCAAAAAGTGGTGAAAAGAAAAAATTGATAGATTTAGCAAAAAATAATGCCAAAAATTTACTTGAAAATAGCGAAAATTCAGCCGAATCGCGCATTTTAGAAGCAATCAAAAATTTATTTTCTTTGCAAAATGTGCCAAATCGAATCGAAGTTTTTGACACAAGCCATTTTCAAGGACAAAGCGCGGTGGGCGCAAAAATCACTTATGAAAACGGCGAATTTGTAAAAAGCGCATACAAACGCTACACATTAAGTGGGAGCGATGAATACGCGCAAATGACAGAGCTACTCACACGCAGGGCGGGGAGTTTTGAGGTGGATTTCGCACCTGATTTGTGGCTGCTTGATGGCGGGTGTGCACAGATTAAAATCGCGCAAGAGATTATGCAATCTTGTGGCGCAAATGTGGATATTTTGGGCATTGCAAAAGAAAAGATAAATCACAAAGCATATCGCGCAAAAGGCGGTGCGAGGGATATTTTGCGCTCTTTGGATTTAGAATTGCGCCTTGAAAAGAGCGATGAACGGCTTATGTTTTTACAAAAATTGCGCGATGAGGCGCATAGATTTGCCATTAGTTTTCATCGCAAAAAAGGGCGCAAAAATCTGCAAAAATCCGCGATAAGTGGCAAATACACAGAGGCGCAACTTAAAAAACTGCTAAATTACTTTGGCACATTTCAATCCCTCCAAAACGCCGATGAGAATTTAATAAAATCTGTGCTGAAATCACGCAAAGTGCAGTAAATACACGGCGATTAGCACGAGCGCAATGCCGACAAAACCGATTGGCTTTAATCGCTGATTGAATAAAATCCACCCGCCGCCCGCCGTGCCTAAAATGCCGATTGCGCCCCACAGCGTGTATGCTACGGGTAGCTCCATACCAAAATCTAGTGCGAGTGCGAGTAGCAAAAACACGCTATCTACAAGAATGAGTGCCAAAATCCCCCACCAAACGCGCTTGAATCCATCTGATTTGACAAGTGCGAGATTTGCGAAAATATCTAAAATGCCAGAGATTACCACTAGAAAAAATGCCATTTTAAGTCCTAAATTATGGGAGATTTAGCGGATTTTGATTTTTGCGGATAGATTCAGCGTTTTGTGTCAAATGATTCGCAGAATCTAGCGCAAAATCGCCATTTTGATTCACAAAATCGCCATTTTGATTCGCAGAATCTATGGGCGATTTTGTCGCAGAATCTTCGTGCTTTTCGCCTAAAATAATGCAAATAATGCCGATAAATCCAAGTGCTATGCCAAAGCACTGCGCCGTGCTTAAATGCGGCTCAAAAAAGGCAAAGCTGACTAACAAAACGCCAATCCCCCCTACGATTTCCCAAGTCGCATACGCCACGCCAACGGCGATTTGGCGCAGTGTGAGCGACATTAAGAAATACGAGATATTCATAAGCACCACAAGTGCGACTTTGCCGATTGTGCCTTGCCCTGCGTTATCTAGGACTTTTAGGACGCTTAAAGCGCATATTTCAAGCGCGATGGCGGTGATTAGCATTATCCACGATGAAGCGCGAGAGTTTGAGTATTGCATTTTATTCCCTTGTTTGTAAAAAGCGGGATTATATCATAAGATTTGCTAAAATGCGCTAGATTCTGCGATTTTGGGGTAGATTCTGCGTTACAAAATCAACTAAATCCATTATCTTAATAAAATTCTCAATCCAAAATGTGATTGCAATATTTCTAAAAATTATTCTTAAAAACTCCCAAAATTTTGCATAATTTTAGCTAATTTTTTATTGACAAAAATTTTTAAACTAACTATAATTTCGCCTTTGTTTTTAAAATCACTAAATTTGTGCGACCCGTTAGCTCAGCTGGTAGAGCAATTCCCTTTTAAGGAATGGGCCGTTGGTTCGAATCCAACACGGGTCACCATTTTAGCGTAATTCTGGCCCCTTCATCTAGCGGTTAGGATCCCACCCTTTCACGGTGGTTACAGGGGTTCGAGTCCCCTAGGGGTCACCAGAATTCGACTTGCAAGTAATAATCCAAAGGTCGCTTAGCTCAGTTGGTAGAGCGCTACCCTTACAAGGTAGATGTCATAAGTTCGAGTCTTATAGCGACCACCACGCAGCGGTAGTTCAGCTGGTTAGAATGCCGCCCTGTCACGGCGGAGGTCGCGGGTTCGAGCCCCGTCCGCTGCGCCACCTTCATTTTTGCTTTTTACCATTTTTCTAGCAGACCCCTTCATCTAGCGGTCAAGGATACTGCTCTTTCACGGCAGAAACAGAAGTTCAAATCTTCTAGGGGTCGCCACCACGCGAAAAAATCCGCCACCGAAGCAAAGGCAAATTCGCCACCGCAAACAAACTCCGCCACCAAAGCAAATCAAATCCGCCGTTGTTTTAGACTAATTTTCAAAAACACAGCATTTGTTACAAATTTGCACTTATTTATATTGCTAGTTTTGCCCTAAAATGCGCTAGATTCTGCGATTTTACATTTTTTTAATGAAAAAAATTATCATTTATAAGATTGCGTTTAAGATTTTTGCACTAAAATTTGCCTTTTATTTTTTAAAATTTAGGGGGCAGAAATGCACGATTTCAAGCGCGATTTAGGGCAGATGATAGGATTTGGATTGGCGGGTAATTTTGCTTATCATTTGGAGCAAGCAGGCGAGGCTAGCGACTTTGCTTCGCTTGTGGGCGAAGATGCCTCCGCGCCAAAGGGGATTTTCCCGTTTTTTGTGCCACACGCAAAGGATTATTTGGGGCGATTTTGCTTTGATAATAATGCGGTGATTTTACCGCCCGATTCTGCGCTAAATGTGCAAGCGGAGGCGGAGGTCGCGCTTTGCTGTGAGATTGAATATAGTGCGGATAAAAAACTCGTGCTTGGCGTTACACCTACGCATTTTATGGCGTTTAATGATGCCTCCGTGCGAAATGATAAGTCCGCCGCCAAACTCTCGCAAAAAAAGAATTTTTCGCTCGGCTCAAAGGGGTTTAGCGCGCGGCAAATCGCAATCCCAAAGGGCGAATTTACGCGTGGCGGGATTTGCGATGATTATTCGCTAGCTTCATTTATCTGCACGGGCGGAGAATGCGAGATTTATGGCGAGTTAAGTCGCCTAGATTCATATAGCTATTTTTATGAAAAACTTATTCGCTGGATTGTGGAGCGATTAAATTTTCAGGATAATTTTGGCGTTTTGGAGAGTTTGGCGGATGTCTTGAAAGTGGCGCAATATCCGCAAAAGGCAATCATTGCAATCGGTGCTACGCGCTATTTTGCGAGTAATGAAAAGCGATTTTTACGCAAGGGCGATGTGGTAAGCACGATTGTTTTCAATCACAAAAAATATAGTTTTGATTTTATTTGTAATCTCGTAAAGCGCGGAGATTCAGCGGATTTTGATGATATTTTGCTTTTACGGCAAAGGGTGCTTTGAGATTCGCAGAATCTTGCCCCAAATCCGCAGAATCTATTTATAAACCAAAATCGTCTCTAAAAATGCCACTTGCCTTTTTTCTGCGCTGATTTTGTCGCAAATCGCTAATTTGTCCTGTGGTAGGATTTTTAGCAACTCATCGCTTTTCCCAAATGACGCAATATAGCACTCCAAAGTCGCAAACCAATTTATTTCCGCGTGAGATTCTGCGGAGTTTGCGGTAGATTCTGCGATTTTCGCACGAGATTCTGCAAAATCCTTGCGAGATTCTGCGATTTTCGCACGAGATTCTTTAAAATCCACGCGAGATTCTGCGATTTTCGCCCTAGATTCTGCGCCTAAATTTCGCTCAATCTCCCCCAAATACGCGATATTAAAAATCCCCTCGATTTTATTTTGCAAATACGAAATCTCAAAATACGCCTTCAAATCATCATAAACCGCCTTGCACTCGCCATTACTCGCATTTAGCAAGGCGCACTCAAAAATATTATTTAGATGATTTTGCAGGGCGACAAACTCGCCCAAACCCTTTAAGGCGTGGTATTTTTGGATATTTGCATAGATTTTTTGATACTCATTTTTTGCGTAAAAATCCAAAAATTCCACTTTCAGCAAAATGTCATTTTTCCGCGCCACCGCGCTATTTTTAAAGGGCAAAAACTGCGCCAAAACCTCCAATAAATCAAGTGCCTTTTGATTTGCGCCCTTCGCCTCTAACTCGTTTATTGTCGCTAAAATCTGCTCCCCAAAGGCAAGTGCCTTTTTGTAATTTATCGTGCTTTTGATTGCGCTAAAAGATTCTGCGAGTTTGAAAAACTCATCAAAATGCTTGTTTTTGAAAAGCGATTCTGCGTCTTTGAACTTCCGCGCGTTGCGTAGCAGGGCATTTACCGCGTCCTTTTTGAGCGCGACACTTTGCCACGCCTTTAAAATCTCTTGCGCTTTTTGCAAATCACTCGCATTTCCGCTTAAAAGCAGCTCTTTTGCGCCCTCAAATGCGTCATTGTAGAGATTTTCCAATCGCTCAAAATAGCTACTTTCCCTCAAATGCGGATTTTGCGCCACAATCTCATAGCAAGTTTTGTAATCTTTCGCATTCAACGCCTCATTTAGCTCTTTTATCGCGCCTAAATTCTGCGTTAGCGTATCAAAAGCGCATTTTTTATCATCATCCTCAAAAAATATTTTAAGCGTCTCAAATGCGCCCAAAAACGCTTCCTGCGTGGGATTTTCGCCCAAAATAATTTGTGCTTTTTTAAACTCATCAATCCATAGTTTATCTTTTAGCGCAATGTATTTTTTAAGCGTTTTTAATGGCAGATTCTGCGAGGCGATTTGCTGTGCAAGGGCGAGATTCTGCGAATTTAGCGCGGAATCAAACTCCCCCTCAAATCTATTCAAATCAAAAATCTCCAAATTCCCACTAGCAAAGCCAATGTAGAGCTTCGCATCAATCACGCGCATACTCGCAATGCCCTCATAATCCATCGCAATGTCAAACACACTCTTATTTTTCGCCAAATCCAAATAGCGCAGCTTCCCATCCCGCGCGCCAATGTAGGCGAAATTATCATCCTTTGTCATCCCCGCGCGCGTCAGCCAAGCATCGTAATTTTTCCGCAGGGCAAGGGATTTTTGCGTGATATTATAAATGCCACTCTCCCCATTTGCGCAAATAAAAAAGATTTTAGAATCATCATCAAAAAATGTCATATCCTCCGCCACTGCGCCTGTTTCAAACTCGCCGATGATAGTATTTGTCCCCATATCAAAAATGCAATTTACATTATCATACGAGCTATACACCACAAGATTCTGCGACTTTCCAAAGTGAATATTGCTGATGTAATCTGCGCGCGGGGGCAAAATGGCGATGATATTAAAATGTGGCATTCCGTAAATAAACACCTTCCCATCCTCGCCACCGCTTACCATATATTTACCATTTTTGGCAAAGCGAATGTTGTAAATGTCCGCCTTGTGCCAAGAGAGCGTTTTTATGTGCGAAAGCGTGCCGTTATAAAGGTGCAAAATGTGGCAGTTTGGGGAGTGCGGCTCGCCAAGTGCGACATATCCATTCATCGAAAGGGCGCAGGACTTGCTAAACTGATGCTGTGCTTCGAAATCAAAAATCTTGTTGTTGAAGATAAATTCGCCATCTTGCAATTCATAAAGATTGTAGTTTGAGTCAAGGAAAATCACGCTCTTTGCGCTATTTTTCGCAGAATCTAATGTGACGGGGTTTGGTGTTGCGGAATTTGATTTTGTGGTGTTTAAATTTGTGGAATCTGATTTTGTGGAACTTAATGTTGCAGAATCTAATTTTGCCGAACTTAAATTTGCGGAGCTCGCGCCGATGGCGAGAATACTTGCATTTAGCTTGTAGCGAATGGGTTTTGGTAGCATTTGCAATCCTTAAAATTTCTCAGATTCTGCGATTTTAAAAATATAAATCGTTTGATTTGTCGCAGAATCTAATATTTTTTTTGGGGATTTCTTTAAGATTCTGCGAAATATGCGAAATTTGGCGAAAATCGCAGAATCTAGCATTTTTATTTTTCCGTCATTGCGAACGAGCGAAGCGAGTGTGGCAATCCATTTGTTTAATTTTTTTATGGATTGCTTCGTTGCACTCGCTTCGCTTTGTGCGCCTCGCAATGACGGATAATTTTAGAGATTCTTCGCTCACTTTGTTCGCTCAGAATGACAAAATTTTTTTGGCAGATTCTACGAATTTCGTGCGAGATTCTGCGATTTTTGTCTTTAAAACAATCGAAGTAATGGCGGTGGTGCTTTGGATTATTTTTGCGTGAAACAAGCGAAAATAGGACTTGTGCGTCCATTGAGCGCAGTTTTATGCAAAAATAATTCAAATGATTACCCCAGAACAAATTGCCCTACCAAAGCACGCGCCATTCAAAGCCGCCGCCGTTTGAGATTCCCTTGTCGCCGAAGTTGCCAAAATACTGCAATCCAAACTCCATATCGAAGTTTGATTTTTGAAGCAAATACGAAATTCCTGCGTTTGCGTAACCTAAAATTTTGTCGCTATCTAGGGCGAAATCGAAGTTTTCGCTTCGCACTAAAACCTTGCTTTTGGCGAGTTTGGGGGCGAGATTGAACTTCGCGCCTACGCCAAAGTTTATCCCAAATCCGCTGAAATAATTTGCGTAAGAAATCCCCAAATCGCCGTAGATTAGGTTAAAAAGCGCGTTTTGGTAAATCGCAGAATCTGCTTTGATTTCCTTTGATTTGAGTGCTTTGTAGTCAAATCCTGCTTCGAGCGATAATGCCCCGCCTGTGCGAAAATCAAAGGTTTTGCCAAAAGTTAAATTTGCGCCAAATCCCAAATTTTGCGGTTTTAAATCTGCCAAAAATTGCGTTTTTAAGTCGTTTGAGAAGTAGAAAAAGTCCCCGTATGCCTTTAAAAATAGCGCGTAGGGCAAGTCGATTTTATAGTGCAGTCCGCCGAATAAGTTTAGATTTTTGACTGCCAAATCTTTGTCGTGCTTGTCGCGTAATGTGCCGTAGGTTAGGGCGAAGTGTGCGCCAAGTGTGTGAGATTCTGCGATATTTGCGCTAAAAGCGGTGATGAAACCATAATCAAATCCTGATAGCGCGTAGTTTCCTGCCTGTGCGAAAGAGTTGTGATTGATGAAGGGGGTGAAAATGAAATAATAATTTTTTGCAGAATCTGCGGTGGATTCTGCGATTTGGGGGCGATTTGCAGAATCTGCGGGATTGCGAGAAATGTTTCTTTGGATTCTGCGATTTTTTGCGGTAGATTCTGCGTTTTTGTAGAAAAATGTTTCGTTTTGTTTTAAAATCGCAGAATCTGCGAGATTTTTCGCTTCGCTCAAAATGACAAAGGCGGAGTTAAGATTCACAGAATCTCGCAATGACGGAAATTGTGCGTTAGATTCTGCGCCTCGCAATGACGAAACTTTTTTGATTCTGCGAATCGTGCGTTTTTGCGGGGTTTGTGAATTTTGCGGAGTTTGCGTTAGATTCTGCGATTTGGCAAATTTTCGTGGGAAAATCATCGCACTAGTCATTATTTGAAAATTATTCATCGTGCGGAGATTGCTTTTGTAAAGTTCGGTAATTGGCGTATGCAGGGAAAAATCGCCACTCTTTTCTTTCACGCGAACGATAAAATACTCTCCACTCTCCAAAATATCATAAAAATCAGCATCTTTTAGCATAAGGCGAGAAAAGTCGATATTTAGCGCATTTATCGGCTCTCCATCATTTGGGGACACCACAAGTTTGGCGATTTTATACCCTGCCCCCATCTCAAAATCACCACTAAAATCAATGATAAATTTTGAATCCTTATCCTTAAAATATAGATTTTTATCGGTGGGCGTGTAGTTATTATAGGTGATTATCAAATGCGAATTTTTATTCTCCGTCTTGTTGTCGTAACCCGTAAAGTTATTAAATTCATTGGCATTTTCAATAATTTTTATTGTGTAGTTTTGGATGACTAACTTTGCTTGGTCGCTCTCAAAGGCGAAGTGTGCCGCTTTTTTGACGAGAGTATTTATGTAACTGCCTTCATTTGTGAGTATCGTGCCTAAATTATTGATTGTAATTTCTATCGGTTTATACTGCGTCCAAATACCGCGCATTGTGCCGTAGTTTTCAAGTGTGCTTATGGCATTTTGAGAGAAAATCCTAATCCCACCCGAAATTGTGCCTTTGTTGATAAAATTTATTATTTTGCCATCGTTGTTGTTTATGTAAAAACTTTGTTCGTCAGTGCTTGTAATGTCGCTTGTGTTTGTAAAAGTCGTAATTTGCGTTTCGATTTTGATTTGACTTGTGGAGAATGGTGCGGAATTTTGGATATTTTTATCTTTGTGAATTGTATCGATTTTGCACTCGGCATTTGGCGTGCAAATGGTGCTTAATTCAATGGGATTTGCATTTAGATTCTGCGATAAGGGGGGGGGGATTATGCTAAAAAGAGCAATGCAGATAATTTGCCAAATTTTTCGCATTTACTACCCCAAATCCGCTAAAAATCGCTCACTATCAAACTTCGCGCCCAAATACTCCGCGATTTCCTTTGCGTCAATCTCTGCGTTGCCAAGACAGCTTGTCGCGCCGGGGGATGGCGTCATATTGAAAGTCAGCCCTTTTTTGGTTTGGATTTTTTTCTCGCCTAACTCTAATCTTTTCGCCCCTAAATCAATCACTTGCGGACGCACCTCGCCAAAGCCCTCCGCATAAGTCAAATCGCTAATTTTTAGCGATGGGATAATTTTCCTTGCGTCCTTTATAAAGAGCCGTTTGCCAAGCAGTGGCAGCTCAAATGCCATATTTTTTAGCACATAGCTACGGATTTCACTATCGCTTAATAAATCAAATCCCACTTTTAGCGCACCTAGCTTAAAATCAATGCTTAAAAGCTCCCCACTTACATTATTCCAAAAGTGCTTCCCGCGCTCTAATTTTGGCATAGCAAGTGCGGTGGGTCCAAGTCTCGTAACGCCCTCTACCGCGATATCAGGGTCGCCGTGAAGTGCGGCAAAGGGTAATTTTGGATTTTGCACGCCATAGACTTTGCCACGCAAAAGTTTTCCCGGCACAAAGTAAAAGCTCCCCGCCACAGGCAAACAACCCAAATCCTTGCCATAGCCACATTTTTGCGCCAAAGGCAAAGAGTGCGAGCCGGCATTGACTAGCACAAACTTCGCATACACCTTGCTCCCATCGCGTGAGCGGATTTCATATCCATCGCCCTTTGCCTTAATATCCACCACGCAAAATTTATTTTTCACGCAATTTTTTGGATTTGCAATCATCGCAGAATCTACAAAATGATTGCTAATTATCTCAAAATTCATAGCACACCACGACTCTTTGTAGCCTGACGCTACGACATTTTCGCTTCTATCATTTCCATTCATTGCTTCAATTATTTTTGGCTCTAACGCTTTGATTTGACTTTTTTCAAAAAATTGCAACCCCTCAAAAATCCCCTCAAACTCGCCGTGTCGCTTTTTCATAAACTCGCATTCTTTGTCGCCCACGCCGATTGCGAGTTTTTGCATTTTAAAAATGCCTTTGTTTTGGAGATTGTGGCGGAGGGCGTAGTTTTTGAGTTTGTCAGCGGAGATTTTGACTTTGGCGGCTTTTTGCGCCGTGTAGTTTGTTTCAATCGAGCCATCGTGAATCGTCTGTGAATTTGCCTTTTGACTTGAACTAACCTTCGCTAGATTTTGGCACTTTTCTAGCAAAATGACATTTTTAATATCCGTGTAGGCACTCAACGCATAAAACGCCGCACATCCCGAAATCCCGCCGCCAATGATTGCAACCTCAAAATTTTCATTCATTTTTTATCCTTTATTTCTGCCAAAGGGTGCGATTTACAAACACCGCTTTGTTTGCATACTCCAAGATAGAAATATCGTGGCTGATTAAAATTATAGTATGATTAGCGTTTATTTGCTTTAATAATTCATAAATTTCTTTTTGCGTAGGCATATCGATACTTGCCGTTGGCTCATCAAAAATCAGCAGTTTTGGCTCGCCACATAGCGCGCGGGCTATCATTACACGCTGTCTTTGCCCGCCTGATAAATCGCTAATTTTTCGATTTTTCAAATGCGAAATGTCTAAAATCTCCATAATTTTCTCCGCCTCAAAAATATCAGTTTTTGTGATTTTGTAACCAAAGGTTTTATGGCGTATAAATCCCATCAGCACGACATCTAATGCCACAATGGGAAAGTTTTTATTTATATTAGTTTCTTGCGAAGTGTAACCAATTAGCGAATTTTTGTTAAATAAAGTTACATTTGGATAAATCATCTCTCCGCCATTTGGTTTCAAAAGTCCCAAAATAATCTTTGCCAAAGTGCTTTTTCCCCCGCCGTTTGGACCGATGAGCGCGATAAAGTCGCCCTTGCAAATCTCCAAATCAATATTTTGCAAAACAAACTCATTTGTGTATTTAAACGAAATATTTTGCAATCGCAGAATCTTTGGCGCATTATCGCAAGTTTTCGCACACAGCGCAGAATCTGCAAGGATTTGGCGGAGATTTTGTTTGAGATTTTGCACTTTTTGTGCGGGATTATGCGACGCGCAAATGCTTTGATTTTGTAGGAGATTCTGCGAATCTTGGGGGAGATTCTGCGAATCTTGGGGGAGATTCTGCGAATTTTTCGTCATTGCGAGACTTTGCGAAGCGAAGTCGTGGCAATCTATTAGATTCTGCGAATTCGCAGAATCTGCGTGATTTTGGGGAAGATTCTGCGAATTTTGCATTTATTTTGCCACTTCGTTTAGAAAATCTCTAATATTGCTAATCCACTCAAACGCCAGCGGGTCGGCGGTTTTCAGCGTGAGATTTGCCTCTTTTGCGAGTGTCTTTGCGCTTTTGGTGGAAAACTGCGGTTGAGTAAAAATCACTTTGATATTATGCTTTTTAATAAGTCGCAAAACCTCTTTTGTGTGCGCGATTTTCGCCTCTTTGCCGTCCTGCTCGATTGCGATTTCTTCTAATCCAAGCTCATCTGCGATTAGCGAAAATGCGGGATGATAAACCAAAAATGCCTTTTTTTGATTCGCAAAAACGCCCCTAAAATGCGTATAAAGCGCGTCAATCTCTTTGTGAAGCTCCGCCAAATTTTTCGCATAAATCGCGCAATTCGCAGAATCTATCTCACAAAGAGTATCTTTTATCTGCGTGGCGTGGGACTTTGAGAGGTTGAAAGATAACCAAATATGTGGCAAATGAATGTGGGCGTGGTGGGCGTGATTGTCTTTTGGCGATAAATCGTGCGAATGTTTGTGTGCGTGTGTGCGATTCGCAGAATCTGCGTGGTGCGAATGCTTGTGCTTCGCAGAATCTGCGGTGTGCGAATGCGAATCGTGTGTGTGTTTCGCAGAATCTGCGGTGGATTCTGCCTTATCTTTTGGCAAGGGGGCGATTATTTTTAGATTTGGATTTACACCCTTAAATCGCTCCATCCACGCACTTTCAAAAGGCATACCGATGGTAAAATAAACCTGCGATTTGCTTAGCTTTTCTAGCTCTTTTAGCGATGGCTCGTAGGTTTCAGGGCTTTTGCCCTTTTGCACCAAAATATTGACTTCCGCCAAGTTTCCTGCAATTTTTTGAATGAAAAACGCCTGTGGGATGACACTCACACTCACGCTAACCTTTGCAAACGCGCACACCGCGCTAAAAACTAATATCGCTAAAAATCTCATTTCTGCCCCCTTTTTAAATCAAAACTTCGCTTTTAATCGTTAGCCCAAAGCCACCTAGCGCGATATATTGATGATTTTTGCGGGTGGATAGAAGCGCGAAATCGCTAATTTTTAGGCTTTTTAGAATCTGTGCGCCGATGCCGACAACCTTGCTTGCTTCACTTGCATCGTTTTTATTGATTTGACTTTTTTGGCTCATCTCGTTGTTTGCGTTATTTAGGCATACCAAAAATCCGCCATTTTCGCGCAAAAACGCCACTGCTTTATTGAGCGTCTCAAATTCGTTATTTTCTAAAAGTTGCAAGGTGTTATTAAATGAATGAAAACGCACAAAAGGCGCATTTTGCGCACAATTTGTTCTGGGGTATTCATTCGAGTCGTTTTTATATGAAACTTCGCTCAATGGACGATTCAGTCCTATTTTCGCTCGTTTCGCATAAAAACGACTCGAAGCAACACCGCCATTACTTCGATTGTTTGATTGCGTGGTAGTTTTTGCGTTTATTTTGTCATTCTGAGGGAGCGAAGCGACCGAAGAATCCCTGTTTTTTTGAGATATTTCGCTACGCTCAATATGACAATTTATTGTGGATTGCTTCGTTGTGGCTTCGCCACTGCCTCGCAATGACGAATTATTTGAATCGTTTGCAATTCTAGTATCTTGCGCGAGATTCGTGGGTTGCGCAGAAAAATTCGATTGAGATAAGACTTGCGGTCTATCGAATGAGAATTTTTCAAGCTCCCGCGAAGATTGCGTAAGAGACGAATTGCCTGCATTAAATTTATACACAATGTGTCGCGAATCCAAATGGTCTATAAACTCAATTCTCTCGCACTCCACGCCAAAAAAGCGCGTTTTTTTCGCGCCGACTTTCTCTACCAAAACTTCATATTGAAATTTATAATGCACCAAATCAGAGACATAAAGCACTTTTAGCCCGTGTTGTGTGGCAAAATCCATCACAAAATTATCATTATTGCTTGCCATTGTGCCATCTTTTTTCATTAGCTCACAAATCACGGCGATGGGCTTTAATCCTGCAAGTTTGCAAATATCCACACTTGCCTCCGTATGCCCCGTGCGGACTAAAACACCGCCTTTTTTAGCGATGAGCGGGAAAATATGTCCGGGCTTTGCAAAGTCGCTTGGGCGCGAATTATCATCGCAAATTAGTTTGATTGTCATATCGCGCTCAAAGGCACTAACGCCCGTTTTGGCGCGTTTGGCATCGACTGACACGGTGAAAGCTGTTTCGTGATTGGAGCTATTTTTATCCACCATTAGCGGAAAATCTAGCTTTTTGGCAAGTTTATCCGTCAAACTCACGCACAAAACGCCCCGCGCCTCAGTTACCAAAAAATTCACTTTATCAGGGCTTGAAAACTCCCCCGCATAGACTATGTCGCCCTCATTTTCTCTGCCCTCATCGTCCATTATAATTATCATTTCGCCGTTTTTTATCGCGCTTATTGCGTCCTCTACGCGCTTTAATTGCATAAAAATCCTTCATATTTTTGAAAATAAAATCGCAAATTATAGCAGATGAAAATTAAAAACGCTTGACAAAAAAGCGCAAATTTAAATATAATTCGCCTTTTTAAAATTGATGGGGTATAGCCAAGCGGTAAGGCAGCTGGTTTTGGTCCAGCCATTCAGAGGTTCGAATCCTTTTACCCCAGCCACTTTTTGGGATTAGATTAAATCAAATTTTATCGCGTTTGTTTGGAGCGTTTTGTTTAAGGCGTTTGCTTAAAGCACAAAGGCGCGTTGTCGCGGGATAGAGCAGTCCGGTAGCTCGTTGGGCTCATAACCCAAAGGTCGGTGGTTCAAATCCGCCTCCCGCAACCAAATTTGACTTCTTTTTGATTTTTTTCAAAACAATTTTAGATTTTATAAATCCTCGCAGATTCTGCGAATCGCAGAATCCTGCAAAGACACAAATAAAATAACGCAAAATGTATGAATTGCCACGCTTGTTTTACTTATTTGCAAAGACAAATCTATTTTAGATTCTGCGTTTTCTTGGATTGCCATAAAGTCGCACAAGTGCGATTTCTTGCAATGATTATTTTTGCGCGAGATTCTGCGAGAAATATCGTAGATTCTGCGAAATTTGCGCGTGTAAAACGCAGAATCTACAAGCACTCTGGCGCAATTAGCGTTGAGATGTAAAATCCGCCTTTGACTTCATCTGCGCCTTTTTTGCGGGATAATTCGATGATTGTCCCTTTTTTGATTGGCAAATCTTGCTTTACACTCGCAAACTCCACGAAATTCCCCAAATCAAATTGATGCCCAACTAGCGCGATGATTTTTGCCGATGGCGCGGACTTCAATGCCTTCAAATACCCTTCAATCCCGCACTCTGGGGCGATATGTTCGCTAAATTTGCAAAGTTTTTTATGTTTTTTTAAAAAATGCTTTATCGTTTGCCTTGTGCGCTTTGATGGTGATGAAAGCACAAGCGAGATTTGCGAAATGCGGTGCATTTTTTGCAAGAAATTTGCAATTTTTTTACTTTGCTTTTTGCCTAACTTGCTTAATGGACGCACCAAATCATCGCTGTTATGCTTGGCAAACTCCGCTCTATCAATCGTATCTGCGTGGCGAATCAAAATGATTTTTTGTAAGTTTTTTGCTAACTTTTCCATATTTCCCTCCAAAAATTAAAGTAGGCGTTTATTTTAGCAAAAAATTTATTAGATTCTACGCTAGATTCTGCGTTTTGCCACAATGACGAGTTTTACACACTATCATCATACGGGTCTAAATGCACCAAAATCACCCACTCATAATCCGCCGAAATGCCCCTAATCTGCGCTTCAATCGCATCTGAAATTTCGTGCGCTTTAAAAAGCGTGATTTCTTTATCAAACACCAAATGATACTCAACGAAAATAAATCCCCCGCTTTGGCGCGTTTTAAAGTCGTGAAAACTTGAAATGCGCGAATTTTTGCCTAAAATCGCCAAAATTTCACCTTGCAAACTCTCATCCACCGCCCTATCAAGCAAAATGAAAAATCCATCTTTTGCGATTTTGTAGCTTTGGACGCAAATATAAATCCCCAAAATCCCGCCGATAACCGCATCAAATGCATAAATCTGCGTCACAAAAACAAGCATTAGCGAAAAAATCACCGCTAGATTGCTTAATAAATCCACTTTGTAGTGCAAAATCTCAGACTTTAAAATAATGCTTTTGTCGCTGCGCGCGATAAATTTTAGAAAGCAAATAATGCCAAGCGTGGCAAAAATTGAGATTAGCATAATGAAAATGCTATGCGTTAGTGCCGAAATCTCGCTTTTTGCGATGAACTTTTGAAGCGACTGATAGATGATATATGCGCCAGAAGCGCAAATCAGCGCACCTTCAAAAAGTGCCGCCACCCCCTCCAACTTGCCAAATCCATAGTTGAAATGCGCTGTGGAGGGCGATTGCGCCTTTTTGTAAGTGAAATAGTTGAAAAGCGAGACAAACATATCAAGTAGCGAATCAATCGCACTTGCCATAATCGCCACGCTACCGCTGAAAATCGCAACGATGAGTTTTAGGCACATTAGGCAAAATGCGCAAAATCCTACGATTAGAAGCGCGTTTTTGTGGATTGGGCGGTTCATTTTAGTGCTTTGTCGCAGAATCTGTGGATTTTTGCGATGGATTGCGCGAATTTTCGTGCGTTAGATTCTGTGGATTTTTGCATTTTTTCGTCATTGCGAGAAAATGCGTAGCATTTTCGTGGCAATCCACAAAATTGTCATTCTGAGCGAAGTGCAACGCACGAAGCGAAGAATCTCTTTTTTTTTGAGATACTTCGCTTTGCTTAGTGTGACAAATTGGACTAGATTCTGCGAATGCAAAATCTAAATAATTATTTTGTGGATTGCCACGATTTGCCAAAGGCAAATCTCGCAATGACGAATTATAAAGCTGATTTGCCTTGCAAATCACAATCGAAGTAATGGCGGTGTGGCTTTGTGCCGTTTTTGCGTGAAACAAGCGAGATAGAACTTGCGGTTCATCGAGCGAAGTTTTATGCAAAAACGGCGCAAATTGCATACCCCAGAACAAATTGCCAAAAACGCTACTCTCTCGCATTTATCGCCTTTATGATTGTAACAAACACCACCGCTTCAATCATCGCTGATAGCACAAACGCATAATAATCGCCCTTTTCTAATGCGCCAATATTTAGCCCCAAAGTCGCAGTTGCCACTAAAAAAGTTAGCGGCATCGCACTACCAAGCACAAAAAGCAAAATATGCAAAAAGTCCTTCAAATCCCTATAAAACACCACCAAACTCGCCACGATTCGCACCGCAATCATCGCTACGCAAATATAAATCGCGCGTTTCAGCACTTCAAAATCAATCAGCGAAAAGTCCAAAGTCGAGCCAATATACACGAAAAATAACGGGATTAAAAATCCAAATCCAATGTCATTTAGGCGGTAGTGAAGCGATTTATGCGTTTTAAAAAAGTTTGAGATAATTACGCCTGAAACAAACGCGCCAAGCGCAACTTCGATATTTAGCAAATGCACGATTGTAATCATCAAAAAAAACAGCATCATCGCGTAGCGGATATCTTCATTTTTCTCGCAGTGCGCGGGGATTAGGACATTTCGCAAGTTTGGCAACCACCAAAAAATCACATCGCTAATCTTAAAGATAATCCCCACCACAACGCTAAAAATAAACAAAATCAAAATCGAAAAATACAACTCAAATCCAATCCCAAATGAATGATATCCATTCAAAAGCACAAGCATCGAAATGCTGATGATTTCGCCGATTATGCCAATTTTTAGCGCAAGATTGAGCCAAAATTTATCTTTATCGACTTCTTGCATCAAAATCACAATCATCCCAATACTCATCACGGGGAACGCCACAGCATAGATTAGTGGCAAGTCGAATGCAAGGACGATTATCCCGCTACTAGCATAAAGGGCGATGAAATAAAATGTCACTTTTCGTAAAAAGCTTACCCCCAAATTCAAAAAACTTTTTATATCAACTTCAATCCCTGCCAAAAACATCAAAAATAAAAATCCAATGTGTGCGACTTCTTTAAACACCGCGATTTCGCCGATGATACCGACATTTAGCACAAGTGCTCCAAGCAAAATCTCAACCACCACAAGCGATAATTTTGTGATTTTATGAATGAGTGGGGCGATGAAAATTAGCATCGCAACGATGGCAAAAATCCACAATTCTTGCATTTAAATCCCTTTAAAATCCCAATGTTTGAAGTGTTTGAAGTGCTTTGATGATTGCCTTTGGGTAGAGTTCGTGCTCTAATGCGTGGATTCGCGATTCAAAAGATTCAAAGCTCTCGCCATCAATCTTTTGGATAATATCTTGCGCGATGAGTGCGCCACCATCTAGCTCATCATTCACAAAATGCACACTCACACCTGCGATTTTCATATCGCTTTGGTAAGATTCAGCGATTGCGTGTGCGCCCTTAAAAAGTGGCAAGATTGAAGGGTGGATATTTATGGCGCGAAATTTGGCGGTAAATTTTGGGGGCAAAATTTTCATAAATCCCGCCAAAATCACCAAGTTAATGTTATGCGATTCAAGCGTTGCGATGATTTTTTCAAAAAAATCGCCTTTGTTTGCTTTGTAATCGATGACTTCGCATTTTAGCCCCAAATTTTTGCACCGCGTGATTCCAAAGGCGGATTTGTTGCTACAAATGGCGATAGAGAAATTTAATCGTAGCACGGAGTCTTTTGGCGATAAATCGGGGAGACTTGCCACTCGCTTCGTCAATGAACCACTAGTTCTATTTCCTCGCTCGTGGCTTCGCAACCCCGATTTCTCATCCAAAATACTTCCGCGCGGGGCATTTTTAATGCGAGATTCTGCGTGTAGATTCTGCGATTTTGGGGTAGATTTTGCGATTTGTGTTTCATTTGCAGAATCTGAGATTTTTTCCGTCATTGCGAGATTTGCCAAAGGCAAATCGTGGCAATCCATTTTTAGATTCTGCGATTTTGTATTAGATTCTGCGATTTTGTTTTGATTTGCAGAATCTACGATTTTTTCCGTCATTGCGAGATTTGACGAAGTCAAATCGTGGCAATCTATATTATTGTTTTTTTGGATTGCTTCGGCACTTCGTGCCTCGCAATGACGAAGTGAAGTAGATTCTGCGATTTGTTCCCCCTCCCTTGCGGAGGGGGCTAGGGGGTGGGTAATTTTCGCATTAGATTCTGCGATTAGATTCTGCGTTTTGGTGGCAGTTTCTGCGATTTGTGTTTCATTTGCAAAATCTACGATTTTTTCCGTCATTGCGAGATTCTGCGTAGCAGAATCGTGGCAATCTATATTATTGTTTTTTTGGATTGCTTCGGCACTTCGTGCCTCGCAATGACGAAGTGAAGTAGATTCTACGCAATGATTACCCAAAGACGAATTGCAAATCAATCCTTGCATTTTTTTATAAATATTTTCTAAATTGCTCCCATTGCCACTAAATAGGATTGCCAAATTTATCGTTTTCATTTAAATAGCTCCGCCAAAAAGTTCTGCGTGATTTTGCTTCATCTTTAAAATAATCTCACACACGCTTTTATAATCATAGGGCGCGTCATCATCGCATTTGTCAAACTCCGATTCATAAATATCTAACGCGGTTTTCATTTTGTCATCTCTCACACCAGCAAGGCTCAAAGCCGCACTTAGCAAAATCACAATCTCATCAAGCAATTCATTATAATCGTTGCCAATCGTCATCATCGTCCTCCACGCTATTGCCAATCCTTGCCTCTAATTGCGCCCTTGCTTCATCGTATAAAAATGTCCCTTTAAATTCCTCGATTTTGCCACCAGCGGCGTTTTTGTGTCCGCCTCCGTTGAAATATTTTTTTGCCACCGCGCTTACATCGCAGTTGCCATTCGCCCGAAAGCTCACGGTTCCGCCACTTCCTATGTCTAAAAAGAAATCAAATTCGCTATTTTGTGTCAAAAATAGATTCGCCAAAATCGAAATATTGCCAATGCCATAAGTCAAAATCCCGCGCTTTTTGTCGCCATTTGCATCATTCAAAAAAATGGTATATTTTTCTTTTTGTGAGCGCAAAATATCCGTTTGTTTTTGCGATAAAATTTGCTCCATTGTTTGCCTCTCCAAATCCCCGCCAAGTGCCTTTTTTTTGTCTAAAAAGATATTGTTATCCAACGCTACATTTGCGTTAGGGCGGGGATTGTTTTGCGAATCTAACAAATAATTTTTTGCCACTTCCAACATTTTGAACTTAAAATCCCTATCAAAATCATCAAACATATAGCGACTAAATTCCCTGCTTTGCGCAATCATTCCTAATGCGACTTTGCCAAACTCAAAGCCAAATCCATCCTCTTTCCAAGTATCCGCCGAATCAATCATATCAATAAATTTTTGCATACCTTCGCGCTTGTGCGAATCGCGTAAAATCACGCAAGATTCGGCTGATTTGGCGCATAGATTTGCGATATTTTCGCTTAAAAAATTTAGCGTAATTTTTGAAGCGCAAATGCTTGAATCCAAATGATACCACTCATAAACTTGCGCACATTCTTTGCCTGTAATGTGATGGTCTAACAATAAAAGTTGCGTTTTTTTGCCTTGCGCGTTTAAAAGTGCGACTTCGCTTTGCAAAAATTTTGCTTCATTTAGCGTGAGATTTAAATCTGTGATTAAGATTAAAAAACTTGTATTTTTCGCGCTTTTGATATTGCCTAACATATCGCGCAATCGCACCTCCACTTCTCTGCCATAATTTGCATTATAAAACACAATATTTTTGAAAAACTCCCTTGCCACAAACTGCGCACCATAGCCGTCTAAATCGATATGTGATAGATGATGAATCTCTGTCATTTTTATTTCCTTTCTTTAAAATAGATTTGCAAAATTTAGTTAAATTTTAGCTCAATATTGCCCAAAAACTCAATCTTTGCATTTGTGCTAATTTCGGCGTTGCCTAGCACTTTAAGCGGGACATTATTTTTCTCTGCGAGTTTGGATAATGGGGAGCGGAGATTAGTCTCGCAAAGCAAAATCGGGGTGATTTGCAGCTCTTGCGCCTTATTTACGATACTAATAAAGGCATCGATGACTTTTTGCATCTCTGCGATACTTAAAATAAAATGCCGTCCATATTGATTATCCTGCATTTTTTGAAGCAAATAACTCTCAGATTCTGCGGGTAGATTGAAAAACTTCACAGCACCATCATCGCTTTTAAAGAGATTTGTAATCACGCGAGAAAGCGCGGCGCGGACATAATCGATGATTATTGTGGTGTTATTTTGCACTTTTGGGGCAACATCGATGATTGTCTCTAAAATCGTAATCATATCTTTGATAGGAATCCCATCGTGAAGCAAATCGCGCAATACCTTATGTATCACGCCAAGCGGGATTGTTTGCGTATCGCTGACTAAATTTGGAAAGTCATTTTGCAGTTTATTTATAAGATTTTTCACATCCTCTCTTGTTAAAATCTCTTCTGCATATTGTCTAATCAACTCGCTAATATGCGTGCTAATCACAGTCGCAGAATCTACGGCAATATATCCGCGCGTTAATGCCTCATCCTTGCTATCCACGCCATCTACCCAAAGGGCATCGCCATTGCTAACAGGGTCTTTTGTGGGAATGCCATCAAGTCCGCTAATTTCCTCGCCTGTGGGATTTAGCACCAAAAATTTATTCACTTCCACCTGCCCGCCGCCGATTTTCACGCCTTTTAGGAAAAATTCATAGGTATTTGAGGGCAAATCAGGA
The DNA here is from genome assembly GCF_053654655.1 of Helicobacter sp. 23-1045. NCBI lineage: Bacteria > Pseudomonadati > Campylobacterota > Epsilonproteobacteria > Campylobacterales > Helicobacteraceae > Helicobacter > Helicobacter sp. 23-1045. The sequence goes on along the minus strand of NZ_JBSIUR010000002.1, from coordinate 106,217 downwards.
TAGAGCGATGAAATGGAGATTTTAGGGATGACAAATCCATATTGCGAAGCGAAATTCACGCGAATAGCGCGGATTTTCTCCATTAAAGGACTTTCGGGGCTATTTGCGATTTTGACTAATTCAAGTCCGACATTTAGCAACAGCACATTTTGCCTCAAACGATTATCTATCATATCTTCGTGCTGTTGATTTATCCACCGCTCTTTTGCCTCCATATCGCTTTTGCTTAAAACTTCATTTTTTGCCTCTAATGGCTTTTGCTTGATTATGGGGGCGGTTTGCGGGGATTTTTTAAGTGGCAATATTGCAAAGATTTTATCACTGCCATAGCTCAAAAGATAGCTCATTAGCAAAAATACAAATCCCACAAATCCTAGCGACAAAGTCGGCAGTCCCGGTATTAGCGCGAAAAATACCAAAATCGTCCCAACTATTGCCAAAATCTTGCTATTGCCTAAAAGCTGATTTACTACTCTTTTTGGGAAACTTTGCTCATCGCTTTTTGTGGCGCGTGTGATTACGATACCTGTGGCAGTTGAGACGATGAGTGCAGGGATTTGGCTTACCAAACCATCGCCGATTGTTAAAATCGTAAAAGTCGCCGCACTCTCTGCTAACCCCATACCACGCATAAAAAAGCCGATTAAAAATCCGCCGATGATATTTACAAAAGTTATGATGATTCCAGCAATAGCATCGCCTTTGACAAATTTGCTCGCACCATCCATTGAGCCATAAAAATCCGCTTCTTGCGTGAGTGCTTCTCTCCGCCTTTGCGCTTCGTCTTTTTCGATAAGCCCTGAATTTAAATCCGCGTCAATCGCCATTTGTTTGCCCGGCATCGCTTCTAACATAAATCGCGCTTGGACTTCTGCCACGCGCGTTGCGCCGTTTGTGATTACCAAATAATTCACAATCACCAAAATACTAAAAACAATAATGCCGATGACATAATTCCCGCCGACAACAAAATTCCCAAACGCGCTAATTATCTCACTCACATTTTCCGCGCCCAAATGCCCGTTGCTTAAAATCATTCGCGTAGTGGCGACATTTAGCGCAAGGCGAAAGAGCGTAACCATAAGCAGTAGCGTAGGAAACGCCGAAAAATCCGTAGGTTTGGCGATATAAAGCCCGATTAAAATGATAAGCACGGATAGCGCGATAGAAATCGTTAGAAAAAAGTCCAATAACGGCGCAGGTAGTGGCACGATGATGATGGCTAAAATCGCCATTATAAAAAAGACGACAATCAAATCTTTGGAGCGAAAAATACTGCCTACAAGCGATTTTACTGCGAATTGATTTTGCGGTGAATGTTGCGCCAAAGCGTCCCCTTAAATTTGTGAATCTAAAAATGCGGATTTTAGCGAAATTTTGCTTTAAAGTTTGAAATCAAATCTACAATTTTGCAAAATCTAAGCAAAATTAAAGGATTTTATAGTAAGATTCGCGCTTTTAATTTTGATACCAAATTTTAATTATACCAATCACGGAGGTTTGAAATGGCTTTGGATTCGGCGAAAAAGAGTGAGATTATCTCAAAATTTGCGCGAGGTGGCAATGATACAGGCTCTAGCGAAGTGCAAATCGCGCTTCTAACGGAGCGAATCGCAAGCTTGACAGAGCATTTACGCGCAAACAAAAAAGACCACGCAAGTCGTTTGGGGATGCTAAAATTAGTCGGGCAAAGGCGCAGTCTGCTAAAATATCTCAAAAATACAGATTATGACAAATACGCACAGGTTATCAAAGAGCTAAATTTAAAAGATAAAATCTAAAAATACGCGCAGATTGCGAGTAGATTCTGCGAATTTGGCAGAATCTAAGATTTGAAGTGCAGAATCTAATCGTAGAAACGCAGAATCTGTGCTAGATTCTGCGATAAAGATTTTATAAAATTTAGCGTTCGTTAAATTTTAAAAGGTGGATTTGGCGTAAATTTTGAACTGATTTTTATTGTCAAAATAGCAAAAAATATAGTATAATCCGCATTTTTATTGCAAAGGATTTTGATGAGTGGTTATTATGTGCGATTGCCAAAGCTTACCGATTTAACGACACATCAACGCGTTGTTGTAAATGATATAAATCCAATTTTTGTTAGCGGACTAGCTGGGAGTGGCAAATCTGTGTGTTTGATATATCGCTATATAAATCGCCTAAAAAGTAGCAATGGCGATTCCCCCCCCCCCATTTGCCTATATCACTTTTACAAAAACATTAAGAGAATACACAAAGAGCGTTGTTGCGGGAGAAAATTTAACATTAAGCGAGATTTGTCTTGCTACTAGATTTGGGTGCAAAAAACTCAATTACAAAGAAATCATCATTGATGAAGCGCAAGATTTAAAGCTAGATTGGCTTAAAACAATCAAAAATAAAACCGAATCTTTAAGCGTAGGTGCGGATTTTAAACAACAAATTTATGAAGATAGAATTACAGAAAATGAAATCAAAAATCTGCTCTCACATAATATTGAGTATAAACTTGAAAAAATTTTTAGAAATACTTTTAATATTTTAAATTTTATCGTTAAAAATTGGCATAAAACACTTTATACACCTGAGGAACTTGAATCTTTAAAGCAAAGAAATAAGATAGGCACAAAACCTACGCTTTGCATTGGTGTGGATTTTATCTTTGATATTATCGAAGAATATGAAATCTATAAAGAAATAGATTCTGCAAAACATAATATTGCTATTTTGTGTTATAACCAAGCAAATGTCGAAAAATATCATAAACTTTTAGAACAAAAGAAAATAGAACACACCTATTATTATTCATCTTTATTGCCGAGTGATGCTGAGCCACAATTAAGCTCACTTCATATCACCACTTTTCATTCGGCAAAGGGTTTGGAGTTTGATACGGTGATAATCCCAGACTTTGAAAGCTATAAAACGCATTTTATAAATTTGAAAGATAAAAATAATTTTACATTGACACAGCGAAAAGCTCTATATGTCGCTATGACAAGAGCAAAGGAAAATTTATATTTGGTTGCAAATAGCAAAATAGATTTTTTAAAAGATAGCAATACTTATGAGATTCAAACTAGGCGAAATCTTATAGATATTGATGATATACCATTTTAAAGGATAGAGTATGCAAAAATTTTACTTTTCGATACACTCGGTAAATTTGGCGGATTTTTTAAATAGTGCCATTATTGAAAATGTGGTTTTGCGTGAAAAACGATTTGCATTTAATGGCGATGATGTATGTTTGGAGCTTGTCATTAGTGAATCCGAAAAAGATAATTTAAAATCACTAGAAAATGGCTTTTTTTTATACGAATCTGCGTTGCCATTATCGCGTTTAAGAATGATTATATTTGAAAATAAAGAGCAATTAGAGCAAACGATAGGCACGATAGAACTGACAACGGCATTTGTTTTAAGAGATATGTGTGTAGTTTTGCCATTAGAGAAAATTCATAATTTAGATATTAAAACACGCGAATCTAATGCGGATAAATTAAAAGAATTTGATAGATATTTGGGTGCGATGGCATTTTTGCGATATAACGCTAGTGGCGATAAATTTTTATCCTGCGTTTTTGAATATTTGGATTATTTTTTGCGTAAATCGCAAATGCCTTTTAATGAGTTTGAGAAAATCAAACCATTTTTAGAAGGCAAAATGCTAATAGATGATGTGCGCCGTTATGCTGTTGAAAATGGACTAACATACAAAGAAAAACAGCTTGGGAAACAATTCAAACAAGATGATGAAATATTAAATATTTTAGCACAAATTGCACTTTATGCTGGCGATGAATCACCTAAAAGAGTAGTTGATATGTTGGGAATTGAACCATATAAATTGCCTAGTGAAAATAAATTTTATTTCGCGCTTGGGTATTTTGTAGGGTATAGTAGATTTGCAAACAAAGAGCGAAATAAAAAAATCAAATTTGAATTTAATAAATTTGATTTGACAATCATTGAAATCATATATAGCTTTGTTTGGGCGCATAATCTAAATAAAGAAATTGATGATTTTATAAAAGATAGCAGGGTTTTTAGTGGGCATTTTGCTAGTTTGCTTTTTAATAAAGGCAATGTTGAGAGACAAATTTTGCTAGAACTTTACAATAATGCCGTAAGTTACACGATAGAACAAACTAATCTTTTAAACAAAAAATTGCTTCTAAAAATAGATTCATTACAAAATAAATTACAAGAGCAAATCAAAGAATTACAAGAACAAAATGAAAAATTACTTCTAAAAATAAATTCATCGCAAAATGAATTGCAAAAGCAAATCAAAGAACTACAAGAACAAAATAAAAATTTGATTTTAGAAAATGAAAATCTTAAAAAAGATATTACAGCACTAATCAACAAGCCAAAGCGTAAAAGTAGCACAAAAAGAAGCACAAAAGCTAAATCACCAAAAGAACAAACATTATTAGAGATAGATAGCAAAAATGACTAAAATTTTAAGCGTCCTAAACGCCACTGCTACGCATAATTTGCAAGAATGCTACGAAGAGTTTGAAATTACAAGCAAAGTAGATTTAATGCAAAATAGAGAATCTTTAAGCAAATCTTTTGAAAATCTGCATAAAAATTTGGATTCTTTATACCGCAATGATGCGCATTTGATAGAACTTTTTGCGCGAATCTATTATGAAGTAAATTGCAAGTTTGAATTTAAGTGCATTTATGATTTTTTAAGACGACAAAATCACACAAACAAATGGTTAGATTTTGCTAAAAATGTCATCGACAATCCAAGCGAATTTCGGGCGCATTTTGAAAATCTTGCAAATCTTTATGATGAGCAAAATATCAGTGATATAAACGAAGAATTTATCTATCTTTATCTAAAATATTTTGAAAAGTCTAATAATCAATCTTTATTGCAATCGTTGTGGCAAAATTGCGATGAAAAGTCGCATTTGGCGACTTATTTGGTGGAGATTTTGCAGAATCTGCCAAATGATTATATTGCCGCAAGAAATGCGCTATTACAAGCATTTGATAGCGAATCTAAAATCATCGCGCAAAATATCAAAATCACAATCGAATCTAGCGACTATGCAACTTCTTTAAGGCGGATTTGCCATATAAATTTTGATAAAATTTTGACTTATTGCAAGTCAAATAAAACTAAATGCGATTTGGAGCGTGGCAGAAAAATTTTGCAAGATTCAAATGAGCTAATTTGCTATTTAGGCATTTATGGGCTAATGCACCAAATAAAACTAAATGCAAGTTTTAAAGCTCTATGCAATGCGGTGAATCTAAATGATAAAAATATCAATATCATCGATTATGGTTGCGGACAGGCTTTGGGTAGTTGCGTGTTTTTAGATTTTATAAAAAATCACAATCTAAACGCTAAAATAAATCACATAATTCTCATCGAGCCTTCAAGTGTGGCGTTATCAAGGGGGATTTTGCATTTAAATCTACTTGAAATTAGCGAAAATCAAATAAAAGCGTTTAATAAAGGTTTAGATGATATAAAAATAAGAGATTTAGAACTGATTGGGCAAAATATAACTTTACATATTTTTTCTAATGTGTTGGATTTGACGAATTTTAGGTTAGATAGGGCGTTTTATGATAAGATTTCAAGCGCAAACAAGGGGCAAAATATATTTATTTGCGTAAGTCCGCCTTATAATAATACGCAAGTAAGGTTAGATTTATTTTATCAACATTTCAAAGAAAACTACAATGCAGAGCTAATTTCGCACAATAAAAACGATATATTTGATAACAAATATCATCGCGCTATTAAGCGATATGAATATATATTTCAATGTAATAAGGGAGAAAAATATGAGCGATAAAATTTATGAACCTGTGATTATTTCAGCTTCACGCGCAACGGATATTGCGGGATTTTTTGGCGATTGGTTTGTGGATAAATGGCAAAAGGGCGAATGTAAATGGAAAAATCCATTTAATGGCAAGTTTCATACAATCTCTCTTAAAAAAGCTCGTGCGGTGGTATTTTGGAGCAAATATCCGCAAAACTTTTTCAAACATTTGGATTTTATCAAAGAAAATATACCCATTTTTTATTTTCAATATACGCTAAATGATTATGATAAAAATATCGAGCAGAATCTGCCAAATCTAAATAAACGCATAGAATGCTTTAAAAATTTAAGTGAGCAAATCGGCAAAGATAGGATTATTTGGCGTTTTGACCCGCTAATTTTAAGCGATGAAATATCGTTGCAAAATTTGCTTGAAAAGATAGAATTTATCGGCGATGAGCTAAAAAATCACACGGAAAAATTTGTATTTTCTTTTTTAGATATTTATGGTAAAACGGGACGAAATATGCACAAAGCAGGTATAAAATACATAGAATGGGACGATAAATCTATGAATGAATTTGCGCAAAAATTAAGCGAACTTAAAAACAAAAAAGGCTGGAATTTTACGCTTAGCACTTGCGCTGAAGAGAAAAATTTGGATGGATATGGCATTACTCACAATAAATGTATAGATGATGATTTGATTTTAAAGCTACTTAAACAAAAAATAGAAAAGCAGGGCGATTTTATAAAAGATTGTGATAAAGAACTTTTGGCGTATCTTGGGCGAAGTTGTAATAAGGGGATTGACGGAGAATTTATAATAATTTCTAAAAAAGATAAGAAAGAATATAAAGAAAAATACAAAGGACAGCGCGCAATAGAAGACACGAAAGACACAGGGCAACGCAAAGAATGCGGGTGCATTGCAAGCAAAGACATAGGCGCGTATAACACTTGCCCCTTTGGGTGCGTGTATTGCTACGCAAATGATAATTTAGAAAAGCCAAAGGCAAATTTTAAGAACCACAATCCACAAAGTGCGAGTTTGGAGGCAAACTAAATGGCATTTTTGAGCGAATAAAAAATTCGTTGCTTTGATAGCAAAAGCGCAGACTTTGGGCGTGGAGCATTAGGCGATTTGCCCCAAAGATTTGCGTCCGCGCTTCGCCACTGATTTTGCCATCCAAAAAATCCCGCGCATTTTTGTCCTCCACACCATAAAGCATCTCGCCTACGATTCTATACCCGATATGCGCCAAATGAGCGCGAATCTGATGTGTGCGCCCTGTGAGTGGCGTGATTTTTAAATGCGTGATATTTCGCGCCGAATCGTAATGCAGAATTTTTATCGCGCTTTGGGCGAATCTGCCGTTTTTATCAATGCAAGTGCGAATGCCTAAATCCACGCCTTTTTGCCCATCTTTTAGTGGCAAATCGATGATAAAATCGTGCGAATCTGCGTTAGATTTGCGTGTGGTTATAATCGATTTGCCAAATTTTTGCGCTAAATTTGCAATGTTGATTCGCCCAAAAACTACTGCAAGGTAGGTTTTCTCCACTTCGCGCATTTCAAAATATCGCTTTAAAATCACTTCGCTTTTTTTGTTTTTTGACACAATTACAAGTCCGCTAGTCTCGCTATCAAGGCGATTTATGGGATTTGCATTTGCGCCCAAATGAAAGCGAATGCTATCAAGCAAACTTGCGTGAGAAAATCGCCCCTTTGGGTGCGTGAGAAGCCCCGCAGGTTTGTCAAATAGCGCAAAATCCGCCGTTTCAAAAATGGGCTTTAACTCTGTCGCCTCCGCCCTAAAATGATTCACAATAATTTCGCCACTCAAAAATCCCGCCTTTTGGCTAAATATCGCGCCATTGCACTCAATCCTGCCTTTGTCAATCATCTTTTGCGCTTCTTTGTGCGTGATTTTTAGCATCTGTTGCAAAAAAATTGTCGCCTTTTTGGGCGAATCAAGCGTGAATTTTTCGCGGACAAAGGGCATTATTTTAGTAATAGTCGCATTAAATCTAGCGCGTGTCTGCGATGTGAGAGCGCGTTTTTGACTTCGCTTGGGAGTTCGGCGATTGTTTTGTCAAAGCCATTTGGGATAAAAATGGGGTCGTAGCCAAAGCCGTTTTGTCCGCGAATCTTGCAAATGACTTTGCCATTTAAAAAGCCGTGAGTGGTGAGTGCGATTGTCTCTTTGTAATCGCTAGATTCTGCGATTTTCGTGCGATTCGCAGAATCTAGCGCAGAATCTGCGATAGTTTCGCCATTTTTATCATTTGATTCGCTTGAATCTTTTCGCAAAAGGGCTGCACCCCCCACCCCGCTCCCCCTACGCGCCAAAAGCTCACGCTTTTCGCTTTTAGGGGGAGTGCCTCGCTTTTCCGCTTCTAGCAAAAAATCGGCACTCGCACTACTGCTCGTTTGCTCCCGATTTTTTGCACCACGAAGCGGGCGAGTTTTGGGTGCTTCGCACGGATTTAATTTGGATTGCTTCGATTCGGCTATCGCCGAATCTCGCAATGACGAAGTTAGGACAGATTCTGCGATTTTGTGCGAGATTCTGCGATTTGCAGAATCTACCCACTCCCTTTGTCCCCCGCGCGCATTTTGGAGGGGGAGATTATTTTCTCGCAATGACAAATCTATCGCACAACACGCTACGCAAGATACAAATTTTGCGCTAGATTCTGCGATTTGTCGTGCTTTTAGCTCGTTAATCAAACGCGCAATATTTTCGCTATCACTTGAATCTACCCACCCCCTAACCCCCTCCGCAAGGGAGGGGGGACAAACTGACTTAACCTCCGCAAGGGAGGGGGAAAATTTGAAATCGCCATCCAAAATGGAGGGGGAAAATTTGGAGTTGCCCTCCGCAAAAGCGTGGAAATCCATAAAATTTTTTGGCAAATTCGCAAATCGTGCCGAAAAAATATTTGGCATTCCGTGTAGCACATCTACGCAAATCCCGCTATCCTCTGCCATCAAAACCACTTTTTTCTCCCCAAATTCGCGCAAAATCGCAGAATCTAAATGCGCCAAATTTATCATTTTTTCATATAGCGCACTTACTTTTAGCACCGCATTTTGCGCGAAACTGCTTCCATTCTCCACCACCTCAAAAGCATCCATAAACTCCGTATAAATCCGCACTTCCGCCTCCGCAAAAATCGCTTTAATCTCCCGTGCCTTGTGCAAATTTCCGCTAAAAAATATGATTATCATAAGTTAATCCCAAAAATTCAAAAATTTTTGTAAAATTATGCCCCAAAAATTCATAAAATTTCACATTAAAATTTAAGGTTTGTCAATGTTTAAAATCACCGCTTCGCTCTCAATCATCGCCGCACTGCGCTTTTTTGGACTTTTTGTCGTAATGCCGACTTTGGCACTTTTTGTGCAGGATTTTGGCGTGAAGAGCGCGAGTGTCATAGGCATCGCAATTAGCGCGTATGCGGTTAGTCAAATCATCTTTCAAGTGCCATTTGGCATTTTGGGCGATAAGTTTCAAAAGCGCGCGGTGATTACCTTTGGACTTTTGATTTTTGCGATGGGCTCGATAATCTGCGCCTTTGCTACGAGTATTGAAATGCTGATTTTTGGGCGGATTTTGCAAGGTGCAGGGGCGATTGGAAGCGTGATTAGCGCAAATATCACGGATTTGATTAGCGAAGAGAAGCGTGGCGGGGCGATGGCGTTTATGGGCGTTTGCATTTTTATAAGTTTTATTGTTGCGATGATTTTAGGAAGTGCGCTTGGTGCGCGGTATGGGACGGATAAGCTATTTTTGCTAACGGCGTTTTTATCGCTAATTGCCATTATTCCGCTTTGGGTGCTCGTGCCAAAAAGTCCTAATTTACGCTACTCTACGCCAAAAAGCAATCATTTTGCCCTGCTTTGCGATAAAAACTTGGCATTGCTAAATGTTAGTATCGCAGTGCAGAAGTTTTTGATGAGTTTTGCCTTTGTGATTATCCCTGTAATGCTTATTTCGCACTTTGGAATGGATAAAAATGACATTTGGAAGGTGTTTAGTTTAAGCGCGGTGCTGGGACTTTTCGCACTGCCTCCAAGTATGATAATCGCAGAAAAAAAGAAGCTGCCAAAGGAAGTTTTGCTTTTTTCAATCGCCCTTTTTGGCGTGGCATTTGCGCTAATTGGCATTGGCGATGGTGGAAAGTCGCTTTTTACCTATGCTGTGGGGGTTGTGGCGTTTTTTTGTGCGTTTTGTATCTCTGAGCCGATTTTGCAGAATCTCGCTTCAAAATATCCCAAAATCCAAGATAAAAGCGTCTCGCTAGGCATTTTTACGACTTTTGGATATTTGGGTTCGTTTTTGGGCGGAGTTTTGGGCGGATTTATCATCGATAAATTTAATTTTGTGCTTGTAATTTGGGTGGTAATAATAGCGATTGCGCTGTGGTTTGTGGCGTTTTTGGCACTAAAAAATCCAAAAAATTCGCAGAATCTCTATATGAAAATCTCATCGCAGATAAAATCAATCGCCGAAATCAACGCAATGCAGGGTGTTTTGGAAAGTTATGTGAATGAAAATGAAAATTTACTCATTGTGAAATTTGATAATACGATAATTAAAAAAGAGGCGTTAGAAGTGGCGATTTTGCGGTAGATTCTGCGCTAAATTCGTCATTGCGAGACTTGCTTGCAAGTCGTGGCAATCTAGATTCTGCGATTTTCACATATTTTTCGCAGAATCTGCGCTCATTTATTTACATTTAAAAAAATATTGTATAATGCCAAATTTTATTTTTAGATTTTTGCAAAAATTCTCAAAAATTTTCTCAACACGGGGGCGATGGTGCTAAAAGAAATAGCCAAAACGACAGAATTACATTTGATGAACGAAGTGCAGTTTTTGTGCTTTTTGCTTGAAAATGAGGGCGAATTATACGCGACAAATGTCTTTAAAGTGCGCGAAGTGGTGCATTACACGGACACTCTCACAAAAACAGAGGGCGAGGATAATGATGTGGTGCTTGGATTTATCACAATGCGGGGCGAATCGATACCATTGCTTGATTTGCGTAGGTGGCTGTATTTTGACCCGAAGGATAAATTAAAGGATTTGCGCGATTTTGCGGTGGATTCAGAGCAGTATTTAATCATAATTTGCGATTTTAGTGGCTACACCGTGGGTTTGCGGATACATTCGGTGAAGCGAATCATTCAGCGAAGCTGGGATGAAGTCGTCACAGGCAGTGAATATGGCTTCCAAAAGGACGGCAAAGTCGTGGCGACTACGAAATTTGATGATGGTAAAATCGTGCAGATTTTAGATGTGGAGAAAATGTTAGGCGAGATTTTCCCTATGGTGCGCGACCAAGAGAGCCTTGATATGCAGACAATCACGCGCATTGATAGCAATAAAATCATACTTTTGGCAGAAGATTCTAGCTCGGTGACAAAGTCTATGCAGCTTTTGCTTGAAAAGCTAGGACTGCGCTATTATTCATTCCCAAATGGCAAAGAATTGCTAAATTATCTCCGCAATGAGCGAAATTTAGATACCATCGGTGCGATTATCACGGACTTAGAAATGCCTGTGGTAAGTGGCTTTGAAGTGTTAAAGCAAATCAAAGAAAGCGATGAATACAAGCATTTGCCCGTGATTGTGAATACTTCGATGAGTAGCGAGTCAAATATCTCTCTTGCAAAGTCGCTAAAAGCGGACGCATTTTTAACAAAGCTAAAACCTGTGGAGTTAGAGTTTGAACTGCGTCAAGCACTTGGCGTCCCACTTTAAATTCAATAAAAAGGCGGATTATGCGGACAAAATTATGTGGCGAAGTTAGCGAAAATGACATTGGCAAAGAAGTGCGCCTTTGTGGGTGGTGCAACTCATATCGCAATCACGGAGGCGTGGTGTTTATTGACTTGCGCGATTTTAGCGGTGTCGTGCAATTAGTTTTTGACCCAAATTGCAAAGATTATGACAGCGCGGGGGGCATTAGAGATGAATTTGTGCTACGAGTAAGTGGCAAAGTCCGCGCACGGGGCGCAGGATTAGAAAATCCCAAGCTAAAAACGGGCAAAGTTGAAGTTGTAGTGGAGCAACTCACAATCGAAAACAAAAGCAAAACGCCACCAATCGAAATAGGCGCAGAATCTACAAGCGAAGAGTTAAAGCTAAAATATCGTTATTTGGATTTGCGCTCTCAAAAAAATTACGACACATTCGCGCTTCGCTCTAAAATAGCCATAAAAACGCGCACGAGTTTAGAATCTATGGGCTTTTTAGAAGTCGAAACGCCCATTTTGACAAAAGCTACGCCAGAGGGCGCAAGGGATTTTTTAGTCCCTAGCCGAATCTACAATGGCGAATTTTTCGCGCTTCCGCAAAGTCCGCAGCTTTTTAAACAGCTACTAATGATGAGCGGATTTGATAGATATTTTCAAATCGCAAAATGCTTCCGCGATGAGGATTTGCGCGCAGATAGGCAACCTGAATTTACGCAAATTGACATTGAGATGAGTTTTTGCGATGAAAATGCCGTGATAGAAGTCGCTGAGAAACTTTTAAGTGATATTTTTGGCGCGTGTGGGCATAAGATTAAGACGCCATTTCCGCGAATGGATTACAATGAAGCGATAGAGAAATATGGTAGCGATAAACCAGACTTGCGATTCGCACTCCCGCTTTGCGATGTGGGCGAGTTTTTTAGCGATTCGAGTAATGAGATTTTTAAAAATATCGCGGGTGATTTGAAAAAAAATCGATTCAAAGCACTAAAAATCCCAAATGGGAGTAATATTTTCACGCGCAAAATGTTAGATGAAATGGAGGATTTTGTCCGCAAATTTGGCGCAAAAGGTTTGGCTTATATTCAAGTTAGACAGGGAGATTCGCAAGCGCGAAGTGAAAATGGTGCGGTTGAAGTAAAGGGTCCCCTAATGAAATTTGTCGCCGAATCTAAGCGCGAATCTTTTAAAAAAGCATTAGATTTAAAGGACGGCGATTTGGTGTTTTTTGGCGCGGGTGAGGCAAAAATCGTGTTGGATTATATGGGACGATTGCGCCTAAAATGTGCTGAGATTATGAAACTAATCGATAAAGATGAGCTAAATTTCCTTTGGGTGGTGGATTTTCCTATGTTTGAGTTTGATGATGGGCGATATTACGCGCTTCATCACCCTTTCACAATGCCAAAAGGGCTTGAATCTGGCAATCCGTTAGAGATGACAAGTCGCGCCTATGATGTCGTGCTAAATGGCTTTGAGTTGGGTGGTGGGAGCATTAGGATTCACAAAAATGAGATTCAGCAAAAAGTCTTTGAGATTTTAGGCATTAGTGAGAGTGAGGCGAAAAATAAATTTGGCTTTTTGCTTGAAGCATTGCAATATGGTGCGCCACCGCACGGAGGCATTGCGATTGGCTTTGATAGGCTAATAATGCTACTTACCAAACAGCCTAGCATTCGCGATGTCATCGCATTTCCCAAAACGCAAAAGGCGATTTGTCCGCTAACAAGCGCACCTAGTAGCGTCCCTGATGAGCAGTTAAAAGAGTTAGGCATAAGAGTGCGAGAAAAAGCAAAATAAAAAACGGAGGTAAAAAATATGAAAAAATTGTTTCTAATAATCGGTGCGCCGGGCTCTGGCAAAACCACAGATGCGCAAATCATCGCGCAAAATAATGGCGATTTTATAAAGCATTATTCTACGGGCGATTTGTTACGCGAAGAAGTGGCAAAAGAGACGCCACTTGGCAAAACGATTGACAAATACACTTCAAAGGGCAATTTGGTACCGCTTGAAATTGTCGTAGATACGATTGTAAATGCGCTGAAAAATTCGCCCAAAGATACGATTCTAATTGACGGCTATCCGCGCTCTGTGGAGCAAATGGAGGCGTTAGACAAAGTGCTAAAAGCACAAAGCGAGATTGTGCTAGTAAGCGTTATCGAAGTTGTGGTTAGCGAGGGCGTGGCGTTTGATAGGGTTATCGGCAGGGCGCGTGGGAGCGATGATAATGCGGAGGTTTTCAAAAATCGTATGAAGGTGTATTTAGAGCCATTAGCGCAAATAAAGGCGTTTTATGAAAATCTTGGCATTTTAAAGCAAATCAATGGTGAGCGCACAATCGATGAGATTGTCGCGGAGATGGAGGCGTTTATTAAAAGCAAGGCGTAGATTTATGGCAAATGAATCCACGCCGTCATTGCGAGATTCGCAACGCGAATCGAAGCAATCCACAAAAAATAAAAAATGGATTGCCACGATTTGACTTCGTCAAATCTCGCAATGACAAATCAGAGTAGATTCGCAGAATCTACATTTAAATTTCAACAAAAAGGACAAAAAATGGATTTAAGTAAATTGACTTATGGTGGCAAAGATTTCGTAAATGCGGTGATTGAAATCCCTTATGGTTCAAGCGTGAAATACGAAGTCGATAAGGACACAGGCGCGATTATGGTAGATAGAGTAATGTATAGCGCGGTTTATTATCCCGCAAATTACGGCTTTATCCCGCAGACTTTGGCTGATGATGGCGACCCTATGGATATTTTGGTGCTAAATCAATACCCACTTCAAGCAGGAAGCGTCATCAAATGTCGTATTATCGGCGTTTTGATTATGGAAGATGAAAGCGGAATGGACGAAAAACTTTTGGCACTACCCGCCGAAAAAATTGACCCAAGTTACAGCAATATAAAGGATTTTAGCGATTTAAGTGAGCTTTCATTAAATCGAATCAAAAATTTCTTTGAGACTTACAAAATGTTAGAGCCAAACAAATGGGTGAAGCTAAAAAACTTCGAGGGCAAGGCAAAAGCGATTGAGATTTTAGAAAAATCCATCAAAAATTACAAAGCGTAAGATTTTGTGGCGATTCGTGGATTTTGGATTCGTGGCAAATGCGTGGCGATTCGTGGCAAATTGTGGCAGATTCGCAATAGATTTGTGGCAGATTCGTAGCTATTCGTGGCAAAGATTTGATTAGATTCGCAGGTGATGTATGGATTCAAGCATATCATTTGAACGCGCACTTTTAGCCTCAATCCTTTACAATCCAAATATTTTTGGCGAGATTGAAAGCGAGTTAGATTCAAGCGACTTTTCTTACGAGCAAAATGGCGCGGTTTTTGCCACGATGAGCGAACTTTACAAGGCTGACTTGCCACTTGATAACAACTACATTTTGACGCGCTGTGGCAAAAAAGGCAAGGATTTAGAAAATTTTAAGGCAAATTTTTTAGAGATTGTCGCAACAAGCGCGATTGTGGATATTAAGGGCTATATCAGCGAAATTCGCAATATCGCCTTAAAGCGCAAATTGCATTCTTTGGCGATTTCGATTCAAGAAAAAAGCAAAGAAAATGCGATGAGCTCCGCTGAAATCATCGACAATATCGAAAAAGAAGTTTTCAAATTAGAATCTAAAAGCCACACGGGCGATTTTAGGGACGCGCATAGCATTGTCGCCTCTACGCTTGATTATATGCACGAAAACAAAGCGTCAGGCAATCAGATTCAAGGCATTAGCACGGGATTTAAATACTTGGATATGACGACAAATGGCTTTAAAAAAGGCGAACTCATCGTAATCGCCGCGCGTCCGGGTATGGGCAAAACGGCGTTTGCGCTAAATGCGATTTTGCCGACATTGAAGCGCGATGAAGCAGTGGCGTTTGTAAGCCTTGAAATGGGCGCAGAACAGCTAATGCTACGAATCTTTGCTATCGAATCAAATATCCCATTACAAACGCTAATTAGCGCGAATTTGAACGACAATGAATGGCAATATTTGCAAAGCATCAGCACAAAAATTGCGACAGAGTGGCGATTGCATATCGAAGATGGCGCAAATCTCAACATTTCCGCACTAAAATCCAAAATCCGCCGCCTTATGCTAAAAGAGCCAAAACTTACCCTTGTGGTGATTGATTATTTGCAGATTATGAGTGGCGTGGGGAGCAAGGATAGGCATTTGGAAATCGCCGAAATTTCGCGTGGGCTTAAAAATCTAGCCCGTGAGTTAGGAATCACAATCATCGCTTTAAGTCAGCTAAATCGTATGCTTGAATCGCGCGATGACAAACGCCCAATGCTTAGCGATTTGCGCGAATCAGGCGCAATAGAGCAGGACGCTGACATAGTGCTATTTCTTTATCGTGGGCAAATTTATGACATTCGCGACCAGCGCAAACGAATGGAGGACGCCAAAAAAAATGGCAAGGAATTTAAAGAACCGCTCATCATAGAGGGGGAAAGCGAGGAAGTGGAGCTAATCATCGGCAAACACCGCAACGGCGAGTTAAAGACGATTAAGATTATGATGTTTCCCAAATTTACGCGTTTTGTGGATAAGGATTTGCGCGTTGAGGGCGAGCAAATGCCTACAAAGATGATTGATGGGGATGAAAATTTGGATATGCCGTTTTAGATTCTGCACCCATTTTGTCATTGCGAGCGAGCGAAGCGAGCGTGGCAATCCAAGATTCTGCGAAAATCGCAGAATCTAATAAAAATCAATCGTGCGAAGCACCCAAATCTCGCCCGCTTCGTGGTGCAAAAAATCGGGAGCAAACGAGCAGTAGTGCGAGTGCCGATTTTTTGCTAGAAGCGGATTAAGCGAGGCTCTCCCCCTAAAAGCGAAAAGCGGCAGCTTTTGGGGACACAATTTAATAGTCGGGGGGAGCGGGGAGGGGGGTGTAGCCCTTTTGCGAAAAAAATAAGCGAATCTAATCCAAAAAATGACGACAATATCGCAGATTCTGCGAATAATATTTTATTTTGTCATTGAGCGAAGCGAAATATCTCATAATTTCAAAAAAAAGAGATTCTTCGCTTCGCATTTCGTGCTACGCTCAGAATGACAAAATGGATTGCCACGAAGTCGCCCAAAGTGCGACTTCTCGCAATGACGGAAAATAGCGCACTAGATTCTGCGGTTTTTTACAAAAAAATGCAGAATCTCGCGATAACGGACAAAAATACCCCACTTTGTCATTGCGAGGCACAAAGTGCCGAAGCAATCTATTAGATTCTGCGATTTTAGATTCTGCGACTCGCACGGGAATTTTTGCGAATACTTCGTCATTGCGAGGCGCACGAAGCGAAGCGAGTGCAACGAAGCAATCCAAAAAAATAAAATGGATTGCCACGATTTGACTTCGTCAAATCTCGCAATGACGAATTTTTATTAGATTCTGCGTTTTTCACAAATTTCGCAGAATCTCGCAAAAAATCAAAAAATTGCAAAATCTTCCCACATTTCGCAGAATCTGCGTAGATTCTGCACTTAAATTCAAAAAAAAAAAAAAAAAAAACGATATCTTTTAGCATTTTTTAATAAAATATCAAATCAAAATTCCCAAACAAAAAAAAGGCGTAAAAATGCTAAATACCCTAAATATCAAATCAAAGATTGTGATTTTAGTTGCGTTGCCACTTGTGGCGATGGTGATTTTAATGGCGATTTTGCTTTTGCGAAATTATGACGCGCTAAAAAATGACAGGCAGTTGCAAACGCAAATCGCCATCTCTACCAAGCTCTCCGCCCTAGTGCACGAATTGCAAAAAGAGCGGGGTTTGAGTGCGGGATTTATATCAAGCAAGGGGGCGAGTTTTGGCGGTGAGCTACGCTCCCAAAGAGAGCTAACCGACAAGGCATTTGCGGATTTTAGCGCGAGTGTGGAGAGTGCAAATTTAAGCGCGCAACACAAAAACTTGCTAAATGACGGATTTAGCGCGCTAAAATCGCTAAATGCCACACGAAAAAGCGCAGATTCTACGCTAGATTCTGCGAATGCGCCCTTGCAAAGCATTATTAGCTACTACACAAGCACGATTGCAAGTCTGCTCCACACCATCGTAGAATCCACAAAGTTAGTAAATGAAAGTGCCACCACCTTGCAAATGATAAGTTATATGAATTTTTTGTATGGCAAAGAAAGTGCGGGATTAGAGCGCGCAACGGGCAATGCGATTTTTGCGGCAAATGCCCCCGCAAACGCAGCGCAATATGAAACTTTTATTAGCCTTTTAACAAAGCAAAAGGTGCATAATGACGCATTTTTGGACTTTGGCGATGAAAAAAGTGTGGATTTATTTAGCGAGGTGCAAAAGTCAAAAAGCACTAAAAAAGTCGATGAGTTGCGAAGCGCATTGAAGCGAAACTATCTAAAAGGCGATTATGGCGTCCCTGCGAAGCTGTGGTTTGATACCATTACGCAAAAAATCGACTTGCTAAAAAATATCGAGGATAATATCGCAAATAACCTCCAAAGCGCACTTTTAAGCAAAACGCAAAATCAGCAAAATTATTTTTATAAAATTTTGGCACTTGCAATTATCGTGCTTGTGGCGACAATCGCGCTTTGCGTGATGATTACCAAAAATATTTTGCAAAATTTAGAGAATGTGAATGCCAAACTACATTTCATCATCACAAACAAAGCGATAAATGAAAAAATCACCATAAATTCGCACGATGAAGTCGGCAAAATGGCAGATTCAGTGAATACATTTTTGCGCTACATAAATGATATTTTTGCAAAGATTTTTGGTGCGATTCGCCAAAATCAAAGCGTAGCGGAGGCGTTGAATAAGATTTCAGAAAATATCAAGGCAAAAATCATCCAAGTGCAGGGCATTAGCGAACACAACACCGCGCTAGGTGCGACTTCTCGCGCAAATATCGATAAAAGCATAGAATTGTCAAATTTGGCAAAAGATGAATTGCAAAAAGTGCTATCAACCGCAGGGCAAACGCAAAAAACAATCCAAACCATCAGCAAAGAGATTTTATCAAACGCAGAAAATGAAAAAAGCAATGTTGAGAAAATACAAGGACTTGCAAACGAAGCAAAGAGCATTAAAATCGTGCTAACTTCAATCACAGAAATCGCCGAGCAGACGAATCTTTTGGCACTAAATGCGGCGATTGAGGCGGCACGCGCAGGTGAGCACGGGCGTGGATTTGCGGTGGTGGCGGATGAAGTGCGAAAGCTAAGCGAGAAAACAAGCAAATCCGTAAATGAAACAGGCGTGGTGATAAATGCGATTTTGCAGTCCATTAGCGATGTTATCGAAGATATGGAGCAGAGTTTTGAAAAAATGGAGAAGTTATCCGCAGATTCTGCGATTATGCAAGAAAATATCGCAAATCTCTCAAATATCATAAACACCGCAATCGCCCAATTCGCGCAATCCCAAGAGATAGCAAATAAAGTAAATGATAGCATTTCAAATCTCATAAATAACGGCATTGCGATTGATTCAAATATCAATGAGCTAGCGGATATTAGCAAAAAATGTCAAGAGACTTCTAGCGATTTGGAGGCAAAGAGCGATGATTTGAATAAGGCACTAAGCGAGTTTAGGATATAGCGCGAGTTTAGGATATAGCGCACTTAACGCCATCGCCAAAAGAGTGGCAAAAATAGCGCAAAACGCAAACAAAGCGCACTCCGCCATCGTGCCAAACTTCAAACTTGGGATTAGATACCATCCATCGCTGTAAAGTTCGATTAAAGATTGCTGCACCGCGCTTAAACTCGCGCCCTGCGGTGGCATAGGATAATCCACGCCACAATCCCCACTTGGCGCAAAAATACTTGGCAGCCACCTATCAAGCGGCACTCCAAAGTCAAACTGCGCCCTAAAAGCGCACCCCGCAGTGCCAAAAATTTCATCACTGCGAAGCGCGCTATAAATCGCATTTAGTTTTATGCTAAATATTATCCCGCGCACCGCGCCAAAAATCGCCACAATGTAGGCGATGATTTTTAAAAAAAGATTCTGCGGATTTAATAGCGCAAATGCCCCGCCAAGCGCAACCACCAAAAACGCATAGCGAATATACACGCACAGCGCGCAAGGGTGCATAAATAAATAATATTGCAAAAAATGCGCAAATGCCACAAGTCCCACGCAAAGCACAATCAAAATCCCCCAAAAAATGCGAGTATTTTGGAGGCGATAAAGATTGTGGGGAAGATTTGAGGGATTTTGGGGATTTTGGGGAAACTCGCGTTTTGGATTCTGCGAATTTTGGGGGATTTTTGGATTTTGTGGGTCTGGGGAAATATTGAGATTCTGCGGATTTGGTGGATTTGGCGGATTTTTGGATTTTGTGGATTTTTGCGGAATCTCGCGTTTTGGATTCTGCGATTTTGGGGAAATTTTGCGTTTTGGATTCTGCGAATTTTGGGGAAGTTTGCGTGTGAGATTCTGCGAATTTTGGGGAATTTTTGGATTTCGCAGAATCTTTAAATTTCGCAAATCACAAATTCTCTTTATTTTCTGCAAATTTCGCAGAATCTGCCCTAAAAATCCACCCATCGCAGAATCTCCATAAGTTTAACTCTTGCAAATTTACACTTCGCAGAATCTAAATAAGATTCTGCAAATGTCCGCAAAATCGCAGAATCTACGCATTATTTTTCAAGCAATATGTTGATTTTATCCACCAAATCCTGCGCGGATTTTATGGCACTTGCGAGAATTAAATACTTGCCATTTACCACAAATGCGGGGATTCCCTGCACTCTTGCCGCCTCATATCCCGCCTCCCACGCTTTTAGCAAATCTATCACTTTTTGATTTTGTAGCGCGTTTTTAAAGTCTTTTTCCGCAATCCCACTTGCTTTAAGTCCGATTTGCAAAAACTTCTCCCTATCAAACTGCGTCCTTTTCTCGTGATACTCGACAAAATACGCACTTTTTGCCTTATAAAACGCAGAATCTGCGCTAAAAATCGAAACGCCATCCGCTTCATCTTTTATCATCGCCACCGCCAAAACTTCGCTTGTGATTCTCTCATCATCATTTCGCCATAAATGATACGCCTTAAAAACCGCATCTTTGGGGAGCGAACGGGCGATTTGCGGTGTGATTTTTTCATATTTGTAGCAAAAAGGACAGGCATAGTTAAAAATCTCAATGACGGACTTTTCCGCGCCTAAAATGGGCGTTTTTAGCGTTTCATAATCCACGCCTTCCCTTAATTCCGCGCCAAAGCAAAACACGCTAAATAAAAAAATCGCAAATATCTTTCTCATATTTTCTCCAAAATCCTTATTTCTCGCAGTTTCAACCCCACTAAAACAAACATACATTTTAGCACCAAAATCGCAAATGCCGCGATGATTAAAATGATAAAAAATATCCCAAGTGAGACTAGCAAACTCCCGCGCACCACGAAAAATGCAAAGAAAAATCCAAAGCACAGCGCAATGCCTAAAATCGCGCCAATCAGCATTTCGATGATAATGCCAATGCTTTTTAGGTTGTATAAAAATGCTTCGTTTTTAAGCGAGAGATTCGCGAGATTTGCGCTAGATTCTGCGTTTTTCGCAGAATCTCGCCGCTTTTTAATGCGATTCTTCATCTAAAATAATCGCACCCGCAAGATAAACATAAGTCAAAATCATAAAAATAAACGCCTGTAAAATCCCCATAAATGTAAGTATCGCAAACGCCGGCAGTGGCGCAACCCACGGCACTAGCATTAGCATCACAAGTAAGAAAATATCATCGCCCTTAATATTGCCAAAGAGCCTAAAAGAAAGCGAGATTATGCGCGAGAAATGCGAGATAATCTCCACCGGGAACATTAGCGGGGCGAGTGCTTTTAGCGGTCCCATAAAATGCCCAAAATAGTGCGCAAATCCATTTTTGCGAATGCCCTCAAAATGGTAGTAGAAAAACACGATTAGCGCAAGTGTCAGCGTAAAACTCCAAGATGAGCTAGGTGCCTCAAATCCCGGGATTATCCCAATCATATTTGCCAAAAAGATGATGAGTGCCAAAGTCGCGGTGAGTGGGATATATTTTCGCGCGAGCTTTTCGCCGATGGCGTCCTTTGCGAAAAATATGATACCGCCTAAAAATGCCTCCGCGACATTTTGCAAACCGCTTGGCACGAGCTCCAAACGGCGTGTGGCGAGTTTGGCGATGATGAGTGCGAGTAAAAATGTAAGCACCGTGTAAAATCCGATGATAAAGTCGTGATTAGAGTTTATCGTCCCTGCGAAAGTCCAAAGTCTGCTGTCTAATCCCATTTCCAAGTCCTTGTGATGATTTTAAAAGGCGTATTTTACATTTATTTTTCTAAAAAATGCAATAGTTTCTAAAAAATCTCGCTAGATTCTGCGATTTTGCGCAAAAAAATGCAGAATCTAGGGCAGATTCTGCGAATTTTATTTAGATTCTGCGATTTTGTGACAAATTCGCAGAATCTACATTCCACGCTTCATTTCTTTATAATATTGAAACGCCTCTAATAGCATATCGCAATCGCCCTCTTTTGGTCGCCAGCAAAGCAGATTCTGCGTTTTGGAAATATCGATGATATATTGCTTATCTGCAATGGCAAACTGCTCTTTATACATCAGCGGAGCACCGCAAAATTCTAACGCACTCAAAATGCACTTAACGCCTCGCCCCCAGGTTGGCAAAAGAATGCTTTTTGAGTCGCCCTGCTCTATGACAAATCTCAAAAGTTCTTTGATTTTTGGCGGATTTTGCGAACCTAAATTAAAAATATCATTTGGAATGCCCTGCTCTATCGCGCAAATGATTGCCTCTGCGCAGTCTTTCACGCTTACCATTTGGTAGCAATTTTCCCCATTTCCAATAAGCGGAAGGGGCAAATTTAACTCCATTAAGCGAAATAATTTCAGCAAAATGCCATATCGCCCAGCACCTAAAATCATCCTTGGGCGGAATATTGTAGCACAAATCCCCCCCCCCCCGTAGCATTTTTGCAAATCAAATCTTCTGCTTCCTTTTTGCTTTTACCATAATATCCGATGGGATTGCGTGGATGAGAAGTATCTATCGGCAAATATTGTGGCACTCCATAAACCATATCCGTGCTAAAATAAATGAGATTTTTGCACCCACACTCTTGCATTTTTTGCAAAATATTTTTTGTCCCGCAAACATTTACATTAAAAAAATATTCTTTTAGGCAATGTGGCGCAAATGCCTTTATCGGCGGTTTTGGCGAATATGCCCTCGCTGCTAAATGTATCACAACATCATTTTGCAAAAACTTAAAATCTACATTTTTTGCAATATCGCATTTAATAAACTTCGCCATTTTGGCATTTGGCGGGGTAATATCGATATTTATAATTTCGCCTTTTTTTATGCGTGAAATCTCAATCGCCTCTTTTAGCGCATTTATCGCATATTTCCCTACAAATCCACTGCCGCCAATCACAATATATCTTTTCATCGCTACCCCTTCATCGTTAAAAGAACTAATCCCACGCAAATAAGACCAATCCCAGCAATTTTACTTGCATTAAGCACCTCGCCAAAGGCAAAGTGCGCCACAACCGCGCTAAAAACAAATCCTAACGCCAAAAATGGATACGCCACGCTTACTTGCACTTTTGCCAAAACGATTAACCACGAAATAATGCTAATTGCATAAATCCCAAGTCCGCCTAAAATAAATGGATTTAGCGCACATTTCAAAATAAATGCACCGCTTAATTCTAATGCCTCGCTACTCATCCCCTTTTTTAGCAATAATTGCGCGATGGCATTCAAAAGCACGGAAAATAAAATCAGCGGAATAAATGCTAACATTTCTAAACCTCCATTTTTTATTTAGATTCTGCGGTGGATTCTGCGTTTTTTGCGGTGGATTCCGCGAATTTTGTGCTAGATTCTGCGTTTTGCGTTTGATTTTCAATATCTGCGACATTCCAAAATCCTCCCACATCAAGCACATTTTTTAATTGATAAAATTTCTCCCCGCCATTTTTACGCGCCAAAAATGCGTCTTTATCTAATATCTCCATTTCATATCCCCTCTCCAAAAGTTTAATGCCAAAGGACTTTTCCATCCCGGGCAAATAAATATAAATCTTTTCATTTGGGAGATTTGCTAACTGCGATTTTATGTTGTTTTTATACCAAAAATTTAGCGGAAAATTTGCCGTAGATAAAAAAGTCAAAATTAGGCAAAAAATAGCACCCACCCGCAGAATCTGCGAAAATTTATTTAGCGCAAAAAAATAACTAAAAATAATTATAATAAAAGGCAAAATCCACATTTGCGGGACATATCTCGCCCACCAGCATTCTGGATTTATTATCACAGACCCCAAAATCACGCAAAATAAAAACATAAAATCCCTATGTGAAAACTTCCTAAAATTTAGCGCAATCATCGCAAGGCACAGCAAAATAATCCCACTAAAATAATATCCAAATCCGCCAATTCGCGTATCCGTATCGCCAAGTCGCTCATCGCTATGCCGTAAAAATGGGATTTTTAGCGAACTTTCGCCATTTTGCCCGAGATTCTGCGATTTACCAAAAAGCGATTTTGCGAGTTTGGCAAAGCGATTATTTCCTGCAAAATCCTTTGGTTGTTGCGAGGCGATAATATCAATCTTATCTTTCCCCATCAAAGGATATCCAAAATGCCCATTTTGCGCTTGATTTGTAAGCAGTGGATTTACATTGCAAATAATAATTAGCGCACACGCAATCGCCCCACAGCAAAATACCGCCTTTGCCGCCTTAAAATCCTTGCGATAGATTTGATATAGCAAATACGAAATGCCGATAAATCCAGCATAAGCGATACCTGTGAGTTTAATACTAGCAGTGGCAAGAAGTGCCAAAATAAATATTGCTTTTGGCAGTATTTTCGCAGAATCTAGGGCAGATTCTGCGAATTTTGCGCTAGATTCTGCGAATTTTGCAGAATCCAAATCAATCATCGCAAAAATCACAAAAATTATCGCCACTCCCAAACATCCATCAATATAATAAGTCCCAATTTGCGCCATCACCACAGGCGAAAACACCGCCAAAAATACAAGCAAAACAATAATTGCAAAATTTATATTTTTAAATCTCCCAAGCACCGCCACGCCGTAAAAAAATGCCCCAAATGCAAAAATATAATTGATTGCCTTTCCGCCTTCAATCGTTCCAAACGCCTTGTAAATGCAAGATTGCGTGATTTCTGCAAACTTCAAATAATGTGTAACCCAAAGTTCGTGACTTAAAAACTGCCTTAAATCCGCGACTTCCTCCATTTTCTCATAGATTGGATTCCATCCATTTGCAAGATAATAAATCCCAATTTGATGATATGCCCTACCATCCCAACTATAATCATAAAAATATAACGCCATAAAAATCGCAAAGATAAAAACGCCAAAAAACGCCACCGCACTTAAAATTTTGCATTCATTATTTTTTAGCAAAAATAGCAAACTACCGCATAGCGCGATATAAAAATAAAGTGCATTTATTTGGATTTTTAGCACAAATCCCACACTTGCGATGATAAATAGCATTAGCACAAAGCAAAATAGCGCAATTCCCACGCGATAACTAATCATTTGAAACTTCAAAGTATCCCTTAAACGCGAGATTTTAAATAGCACAAATGCCCCAACGCAAAATAAAATAATTTTACTCATTTTGCACCTCCATTCGCAGAATCTACGGGAGATTCTGCGATTAAACTATGCGCAAAATCTATATTTTGATAAATCACCAAATTTTTATCATCAAAGACTTTTTTATACGGCAATTTCGCAGAATCTAACTCTTTTAGCACCTCAATGCTTAATGCCAAATTTTTATCATTATGCAAATTGTCACCAAAAAACGCAGAATCTTTAAAAAGCACAATAAAATCCTTTGGCGCAAATGCGAAAGTATGCGGTTTTTTCGCCCACTCTTCATAAACAAATCCCTGCTTATCCAATCGCCCATAGACATTAAAAATATTTTTTGGTTTTAATCCTAACTCCAAATACGCAAAGGCGGTGTTGTTTGTAAGCACATTATAGATTTTGCCTTGTGGGGCGACTTTTTTTAGTGCCAAAATCATCATTTCGCTTCTTTGCTTTATAAAATCTAAATCCTTTTTATCACTAAAAACGCCACTATAAGCACTATTTGCTATGCCAAAAAATATTTGCAAAACTAAAATTGCGCTAAAAAATTTTGTTGCGTGATTTTTCATAATCTGCCCCCCCCCAATTCCTAAAATCACAACTCCAAGCGAAATTGTCGAAATGTAATAACTCGCCCAAATTTTATTCACGCAAAATAGCAAATACAAAAGCGAAATGCCAAATCCTGCAACAATGCTAACAATCGCGCAGAATCTAGTATCTTTTTTCATCAAAAATCGCACCAAAAAATACGCACAAATCGCCACCAAAATCACAAACACAAAAATCTCAAAATAATAAAAATCCACAACCTTAAAAATCTTATCGCTCAAACTTGGCATTATATAAGACCCGTGATTTGTGGCATTGCTACTCATATTTCCCTCAAACATATTCCACCACGCCCTTGCTCCGCGCGGATGCAAAAGATATGGATTTGTGATAATCCAAAGTGCAAAAATCGCCACACTCGCCACAAAAAGACGCTTTAAAGCAACAAAAATCTTTTGCTTTTTAAACTCCAAAACGCAAGGCAGACAAATATAGCAATAAATTAGCGGGAGAAACATCACCGCTTGAAACTTTGCAATACCCACGCCAAGTCCCAAAGCAACAATGGCAAAATAATAATTTTTCCCAAATTTCGCAGAATCTAGCACTAAAAAATACGCACAAAGCAAAATAAAAAAACTTTGAAAAAAATCTGGTTTGATATTAAATCCACCCAACCAAAATCCACCCATTGAGACAAAAATCAGCACCAAAAGAAAGGCATTTTTGGCATTTAAATATAGTCGCGCGATACGATAAAGAAGCACCACATTTAAAAGCACAAAAACAGCATTTAAGATTCTAGGGGCATAAATGGCAAGTGCGTAATTATCAAGCGCAAAAAATGGCGCAGTTACAAATAAATTTAGCACATAATAAACAAATCCATAATTATAAAACCCAAAGGCAAAAAACTGCTTTATATTCAACGCCAGCGCACCTTCATACATATTCTCAAATTGCAGAATCTGCGGGAACTCATCGCCCTTTGTCGCTTCTAAAAACTCAATCTCCAAATGACTAACGCCAAACACCGCAAACACACACAAAATCCCAAAGCACAGCGCAATTAGCGCGTAAAAATACATTCTACTTTCTCTCATCTTTTTCCTTTCACATTTTTAAAATCACAATAGCAACAAAACTCACAAACCACGCTAAAATCGTGCATTGCAAAAATCTATCTTTTAGTAAAATTTTCGCAGGGTCACCAGAATCCATATTCACAAAAGTGATTTGCATATATCTAAAAATCCCAAGTAGCACAAAAACGCTAGTCAAATAAAGCGAGTGCGTTCCAAATCGCTCATTTACACTCAAATCAATGCTATAAAAAATATATGCCACCATCACAAGCGAGGCAGAAATACTCATCGCAATATCTAAAAATGTGCGATTGTAGGCGGAATACTTCGCTTGTTTGCATATCATAATCTCATCGCGCCGCTTTGCTAATGCCAAAAATAACGCAAGCAAAAAAGTCGTAATAATAATCCAATGTGAAAGTGAAATATTTGTCGCCACAGAACCCACAAATAGGCGGATGACAAACCCACTTGCGATGATAAAAATATCCAAAATTGCAATGTGTTTTAGGTAAAAACTATAAGCGATATTTAAGATAACATAAAAAATAAAAGGGAGGAAAATGGAGAGATTCTGCGGAGTTGTGATTAGATTCTGCGATAGATTCTGCGAATTATGCGTTAGATTCTGCGAAAGGTGTTCATCCCCCCCCCCAATTTGAAATAGAAGCAATCACCAAAAACGCAAACGCAATTAGCGCAAATGCAAAAATAGTGGCATTTAAAATGCTAACTTTCCCACACGCAATGGGACGCAGACATTTTTGTGGGTGAAGTTTATCGGCGTTTTTATCTAAAATATCATTTATTACATAAATCCCACTTGCAAGCAAGCAAAACGCCACAAAGCAAAGCAATAAATTCGCAGAATCTGCCAATCTAAACTCGCTAAATCCAAAAAATGCAGGGGCAAAAATAAAGAGATTTTTACTCCATTGATAAGGTCGCATAAGCAAAATATATTTCATCAAATTCTCTAACTTTTTAAAAATAAAGGCAAAATTTTAGCATAAAATATAAATTTCGCAAGAATTTCCCCACAATATTTCGCAGAATCTTGCACCTTAAAAACTTTTCTTTTTCACATCATCCAAAATCGCACTTGCAATGCCATTCACCCCATCGGTGATTTTGTTTGTCTCGTTTGCGACTTTGACATTGCCCTGTGTGACGGCTTCTAGCTCGATGATATTTTCGCTAATCTGCCTTAATCCATCTGTTTGCTCTTGGATATTTTCGCTCATTTCATTTACAGATTGCGCTAAAATATTCACGGTTGCCTCAATCTCGCTCAAACTCTTATTTGTCCGCTCGGCGAGCTTTCGCACTTCATCGGCGACTACGGCAAATCCGCGTCCGTGCACTCCCGCTCTTGCCGCTTCAATCGCCGCATTTAGCGCGAGTAAGTTCGTCTGGTCGGCGATGTCTTTTATCATTTTTACGATATTTTTTATGTCTTCTGCTTGTTGCGTGCATTCATTTGTTTTGTCGCTTACGCTGTGCATCGAATCGCTGATATTTTGCACCGCTGTGGCACTTTGCGCGAGTGAAGCCGCCTGCTTTTGCGCGCTGTCATTTAAATGCTCCATTGATTTTTTAAGGATTTTTGATTGATTGTCTAGCTCTTTTGCGTATTTCGCAGAATCTTTTAGCATCGCCACAATCGAATCACCTAGCGTATTTACGCTATGCTCTAATCCTTGCGGATTTGCGATTCGCGGGGTGAAGTCATTTTTTTGATATGCTTCAAAGATTTGCGCTGCCCTGCTTAAATCCCCGCCCACAAGCGCATAGAGCGTTTTACTCATTTCATTTAGTGAATCTTTTAGCTTTTCGGTTTGCGGATTTAGACTGCTTTTTTCAATGAGCTTGCCAAATCGCCCCTTTTTGGCTTCATCTACCAAATCCACCACTTCTTTCACCACCGCAGAATCTGCATCGATTGTGTTTTGTGTGCGCTCGATATTTTGATTTAGCGTCACACCCATATCGCCTAGCTCGTCATCGGCGTTGATTTTTAGCGGTTGTGGTTTTGCCTTTGTTTCGTAGTTTAGATACTTAAAGACATCGTGGAGTTTATCGCCAATCTTTTGGATTCGACTAATTAGTCGTGCTTTGATATACCAGCTCATAATCACGGCAATCGCCCCGAGTGCGACAATCGTAGCGATTATGATGATATTTCGCAAGTTTCGCACCGGCTCTAACACCGAGTCTTCGGGCGCATTTAGCACCATCGCCCACCAAGTCCCGCTATCTGGCGTCACTTCAAATGAGTGAATACTCGCAAATCCTTCATTACCACTCACCGAGCGATAATGCACGATACCATTTCTATGCTCTTTTGCTATTTGGAGCAAGTCGCCTGCGCTTTTGTGGGGATTTACATCGGTTAATTTTTTATTTTGTATGCCTAAATCGCTATGGACAATCAGCGTCCCATCGTCAGTTAGCACGAATGGCACTGCGCCTTTGATATGCCCTTTGGCGAGTTCATCGATGATGAGTTGCCTAAAAGGATTCATCCGAATCACAACGCCAATCACGCCGATGACTTCGCCCCCGCGCAAAATGGGGATATTTATGCTAACGCCATACATCGAATGCTTATTTATGACTTTTGAGTCAGGCGGAGAAACGGCGATTTTCTTTGTGGCAAACGCCTTTGCAAGTCCGCGAAAACTCAAAATCACAGAATCCGCGCTAACAATCTTGCCCGGTTGTGATAAGTCATTTTGCGGTGCTTCTGCCAAAATCAAAAAGTCGCCATTTGGCAGTCTATGCCTTGAATCGGCGATATTTTCGCCCTTAAATGCGCTCTGATTTTTGAGATAGAGATAAGTCCAAGATGCCGAAGCATTCGAGTTTAGCGCGCCAAGCACGATATTTGCCATCATTGATTGATTTCGCACGGAGTTGATTTGCTCTTCAAGTGGGACTTTGATAGTCTTAATACTCGCCACCGCTTCGCCAATCTCCCCTGACATAAATGTGGCATAGGCTCTTGTGATATTCTCAATCAGCGCGTTGCTCTCTTTGAACTGAATCTCACTACTTCGCGCATAAATAATATACGCCATAATCGCCAAAAACAGCACCACCACGCCATTTATAAACAGCACTATTTTTGTCGCTAACTTCAACTTGTTGAAAAAACTCATAAAAAATCCTTTTTGTGTGATTTAAATGTGAAAGTATATCGCAAAAATAAATGCGATTTAGGAAGAAATTGCGAATTTTATGTGAAATCGGGGGAAATTCACACAAAGCGCAGAATCTGCCCTTTTCTCGTCATTGCGAGATTCTGCGAATTTATGGCGTTTAGATTCTGCGATTTTTACATAAAAATGTTTCGTTTTGTTTGAGATTCGCAGAATCTACGATATTTTCCATCATTGCGAGGCGTGGCGAAGCCACAACGAAGCAATCCACAAATTTTAAAATACTAAATAGATTGCCACGATTCTGCTTCGCAGAATCTCGCAATGACAAAAAAATACAGAAAATCGCAGAATCTACGCCATTTTCGCAGAATCTTATTTATCAATTTAAAAAGTAAAAATCTTAAAAAATTTTCTATCGCTCCGCCCCTAATTCATAACAAAAAATCGCCCCAAGATTTGGCACACTAATCAGCGTAGATTTAAAATAAAAATGCAATAATTCGCCTATAAATTTCAAAAAAGGACTTGCGATGGCAAAATCACAAATCAAAATGCGTCCAAAAATCAAAATGCGTGTAGTTGATTGGTGGAGTGATGACACGGAGGCGAATTTCTACGCAAATCCGTTTGTAAAAATTTTAAGCCAAAAATACGAGATTATTTACTCAAAAAAGCCAGATTTTTTGCTTTGCGCTCCCTTTGGCGAGAAGCATTTTGAGTATGATTGCGTGAAAATCTTTTACACAGGCGAAAATGTCCGCATAGATTGGAATCTTATGGATTATGGTATCGCTTATGATTTTATGGACTTTGGGGAGCGATATTTGCGTGTGCCCTTGTTTGTGCTTTATAATCATAATTTGGCGCGTAGAAATCTAAATGCGCGGGAGAAATTTTGCGCGTATATGGTAAGCAATGGCGGGGCGGTGCTGCGTGAGCGATTTTTTGATAAGTTGAGTGCGTATAAATGTGTGGATTCAGGTGGCAAATGGCGCAATAATATCGGTGGCGCGGTAGAAAACAAGCATAAATGGTTGCAAAGCTATAAATTTAACTTATGCTTTGAAAATTCAAGCTATGCGGGATATTTGACAGAAAAGCTATTTGACGCATATAGCGCGGGGTGTGTGCCTATTTATTGGGGTGATACAAGTTTGCGAAGTGGCGTTGCTAATGATATAAATGGAGCAGATATTATCGATTGGGGGGGGGCAGATTTATCGAGGGGGGGGGGCAGATTTATCGAGGGGGGGGGGAAAATAGAAGCCTTTATAACCCAAATGATTTAGATTTAATTGACACTCGAATCCCAAAAATTTCTCCGCATTTATTAGAATACAAAATCAACCCAAAAGCCTTTATAAACGCGCATAATTTTGCAAATTTGGACGCGCTAGTGGAGGAAGTGAAACGAATCGACAATGACAATTTAGCTTATGAATCTATGCGCAACGAGCCGTTATTTTTGGATAATTTTAATCCAAAAGAATTTTATGCAAAGAAAATCTTTGATTTTTTTGATAATATTTTCTCGCAACCGCCAAATCTTGCTTTGCGGCGCGGGGAGGGGCAACATTTATCTGTTTATCGCACACGCATTGCAAATATTGGTAAGAATGCGGATTTAAGCAAAGATGCGCTAAATATCGCAAGATTTTATGATAAGATTCGCAAATCTACGCGCAAGATTCGGCATAAAATGCGATTTTGGAAAATGCGATTTTGAAAGTAGCTTATTTATTATTTTGCTGATGGTAGCGATGAATGGGGTGCTGATAGTCAGTGCGCTCACAAGCACTCAAAAACAAAACAGCAAAAATCGCCACAACAAAGGCGACTTTGCGATACGATTTATGATTCAAGCACTCTGCCCTATTTTACAAACTCAATCACTGCCATTTCTGCGGCATCACCGCGTCTCGTGCCGATTTTGTGAATGCTAGTATATCCGCCGTTGCGATTTGTGAAATTTGGCGCGATTTCGGTAATGACTTTTTTTGTCGCTTTTTTATCTTGCAACTTTGCAAAAATCTGCCTATGCGCGTTGCTCTTATCATCGCCCTTTGCGGTGGTAATGATTCGCTCGATGTAGCTTTGCAATTCTTTTGCTTTAAAAAGTCCTGTGGTGATTTTCTCGTGCGTGATTAGCGCGATGGATAGATTTTTCAGCAATGCCTTTCTATGCGAACTTGTGCGCCCGAGCTTTCTATAATCATTTGCGTGTCTCATTTTACATTCCTTTGCTTATTTTTTTTAAAATCGCCTCTCTTGTGGAGTTTGGCAATAATGCGCCGACTTCATAGCCGATTTCTTTTAGTTTATCGACAATCTCATCATAAGAGCGTTTGCCTAAATTTTTAATATCTTTTAGCTCACTCTCTTTCATCAAAACTAACTCGCCGATATAATTTATCCCTTTTTTATCAAGGCAGTTTGAGCATCTCGCACTGAAATTTAGCGTGTCAATCTTTTGCAAAAGCACTTTATCTATGCCAGATTCTGCCTCTGCCTCGCGCGTGACTTTACTTGCAATCTTTAACTCCGACCTAAAAATATTAAGTTGATTATCCATAGTGCTCATCGCATCTTTAAACGCCTCAATCGCGCTCAACCGCCCATCTGTCTCAATATCAAAGATGACTTTTTCAAAAGTCGGGTCATCTTTGACAAGCACATTTTCAATCTCATAAAGGACATTTTTCACAGGCGTGAAATACGCATCTAGCGGGATAAATCCATCTAAAATCGTCCCGCGAATATCCTCACTTGCCACAAATCCTATGCCTTTGTTTATGATGAGTGAAAAGCTGATTTTCGCGTCATCATTGATTGTGGCGAGATAAACATCGCTATTTACTACTTCAACCTCGTCATTTTTCAAATCATTGCCAAGCAGAATCTTTTCGCCTGAAAATGAGTAATGCACTACGACTTGATTTGTGTCGGGATTTTTGATTACAAACTGCAATTTGCGCAAATTTATAATAAAAAGCGACACATCTTCGGTAATCCCGCGAATCGAATCAAACTCGTGCGTAACGCCCTCAATCTTAATGCCGATAATCGCATAGCCCACAGAGCTAGTCATAAGCAATCTGCGAATCGGGTGGGCTATGGTTATGCCATATCCTGTCTCAAATGGATATGCGGAGATTTTAGCGCGATTTTGCGAAATTGGCTCTACATCGATATTTGTAGGCACAAAAGGAAAAGTTTTAATAGTTTTCATAACACCACCTTAGTAAATTAAAAATTTAATTATTTAGAATACAACTCAACAATTAGTCTCTCTTCGATAGGAATCACAACTTCATCTCTTTGCGGTAGGCGTGTGAAAATGCCAAAGCATTTGTTTTCATCGACATCTACCCAAGGGACGATTCCTGTTTGCTTTGTCAGCTCCAAAGAACGCTTGATTTGTGCGTTGTTTGTGCTTTTTTCTTTGACGCTAACTTTTTGTCCCGCTTTTACCACAAAGGACGGGATATTTACGCGCTTTCCATCGACTAAAATATGTCCGTGCGTAACAAGCTGTCTTGCGAATCTGCGCGTAGTGGCAAAGCCCATACGAAATACGACATTATCAAGTCTGCGCTCCAAAAGCGAAATGAGATTTTCTCCCGTGTTGCCCTCAATGCGATTCGCCTCATTGAAAATCAGCCTAAATTGTCGCTCGGATATGCCATACATAATCTTTGCTTTTTGCTTCTCGCGCAACTGCAATCCATAATCGCTGATTTTTCCGCCACTTTGTCCGTGCTGTCCGGGTCCGTATTTGCGCTTGTTGATGGCGCATTTTCCAGCCAATCGTCTCTCGCCTTTCATATCAAGATTCACACCGAATCTTCGCTCTAATTTCTCCACAGGTCCTAAATATCGTGCCATTGAATGCTCCTTTTATACGCGTCTTCGTTTGGGTGGTCTGCAACCATTATGTGGCAGTGGCGTAACATCTTTTAGCCAAAGCACTTTTATGCCCTCAACTGCACCCACGCTTTTTACGGCGGTTTCGCGCCCACTGCCCGGTCCTTGAATCTTAATGCCGACTTCTTTTATGCCAAATTCCTTTGCTTTCATTAGCGCGGATTCGACTGATTGCTGTGCGGCGTAGGGCGTGGATTTTTTGCTACCTTTGAATCCAAGCGCACCAGCCGTGCTCCAGCAAAGCACATTGCCCATCTCATCGCTAATGGTTACAACCGTGTTGTTGAAAGTTGCTGCAATGTGGATAATGCCCTTTGCAATGCTTTTTTTAGCAGATTTTCGCTTTGTCGTTTTCGCGTTTGTCGCTTTTGTATTTGCTTTTGCCATTCTTACTCCTTATTTACTACCTATGGTTTTGCGTTTGCCTTTGCGGGTTCTAGCGTTGTTTTTAGTCGTTTGTCCGCGCACAGGGAGTCCCTTGCGATGGCGAATCCCACGATAGCTCCCAATCTCCATAAGCGACTTAATATCCATCGTAACTTTTTTACGCAAATCGCCCTCTACGATGTAGCCCTCTTGAATCTTTTTGGCGATTTTGGAGACTTCATCTTCGCTCAAATCGCTCACGCGCTTATCAAAAGACAATCCCACTGCATTCAAAATATCCCGCGAACTTTTCAAACCAATGCCATAAATATAAGTCAGCGCGTATTCTACGCGTTTTTTCTTTGGCAAATCTACACCAGCAATCCTAGCCATTTTCTATCCTTGTCTTTGTTTATGTTTTGGAGTTACGCAGATGACGCGAATCACTCCATTGCGTTTGATAATTTTGCATTTATCACACATTTTCTTTACCGACGGTCTAACTTTCATTTTTTCTCTCCTTTAATTTAAATTTCACGAATCAAAAACGCAAATTATATAATTTCATAGTTTAAATTCTACTTATATTTTGCGTCTAATCGTTTTTGAATCTCAATCAACTCTGGCTCTTTTTGAATGTCCTCATTTTTGTAGCGCAAAGTGATTCGCCCCTTGTCAATGCTATAAGGCGTAAGCTCTAACTTCACTATATCGCCTGTTAGGATTCGTATATAGTGCATTCTAAGCTTCCCTGCAATGTGGCATAAGACGATATAATCATTCTCCAAGCCCACGCGAAAAGTCGCATTTGGCAAAACCTCAATGACTTTGCCATAAAGCTCGATAACATCATCTTTTGCCTTTTTCTTTTTTTCTTTATCATCGCGCCTAACGCCCAAAATAAAACCTCCCTTAAAATTTAGATTTGCAACTCAAATCTCTGTCAAAATCACAGGCTTTGAATCTATCATTGCGATTGTATGCTCGTAATGTGCGCCATTTAGCCCGTCCTCTGCTACAACTGACCATTTATCGTCCAAAATCTTTGGATTGCCATTTTTTTGGCAAACCATAGGCTCAATGCAAAAAACCATACCATTTCGTATCTTTGGACCTTGATTTGCCTCAAATTCTAAAAAATTTGGTATCTCTGGCTCTTCGTGCGGACGAGTGCCAATGCCGTGTCCGCAAAATCCGCGAAGTGGCACGAATCCCCGTGCGATAATGGAGTCTTCAAGCAATTTGCTTAACTCTTTAAATCGCATACCGACTTTTAGGCTATCAATCGCGCTTAAAAGCACGGAGCGGGAGCAATCAATGACTTTTTCATCTGCCTTGCTAATCGCTCCGATGCCACAAGTAATCGCGCCATCGCCAAACCAACCGCCACATTCTACGCCAATATCTACGCCCAAAATATCGCCATTTTTGAGCTTATATGAATCTGGTATGCCGTGAATTATGACTTCATTTACCGATAGGCAAATGGCTTTTGGGAATCCATAAAGCCCCTTAAATGACGCTTTTGCGCCCTTTGATTGTATGAAGTCATCGGCGATATTATTTAGCTCTTCTAAACTCACGCCCTCTTTGGCATTTTCACGCACAAGATTTAGCGCACCAGCTACGATTCGACTAGGTTTTTTCATTAAATCAATCTCTTTTTTATTTCGTATTGCGATAGCCATTATAACCCTGTCGCGCTCAAAGTTTTGTATTTATTCATATAAATCTGCGCTTCGATTCGCCTCATCGTATCAATCGCCACTTGCACGACAATAAGCACCGCAGTCCCGCCAAAGACAAAGGGAATCCCCGCACTTTTTAGCACCATCCAAGGGATTGTCGAAATACACGCCAAATAAATCGCACCCCAAAAGGTGAGATTACTTGCGGTGGTATTTAGAAAATTTGCCGTCCCCTCGCCCGGTCGAAGCCCGGGTATGAATCCGCCTTGTCGTTTGAGATTCTCCGAAATATCTTTGGCATTAAATACGATTGATGAGTAGAAAAACGCAAAAAACACCACCAAAACAAACATTAGCACATTGTAAGCATAACCATTTGGGCTTAAAAAATCCGAAATGGCAAGCATAGTTTTGTTGCTAGATGCTTGCAAAATCGTAGATGGAAAAATCAGCACCGCAGAGGCAAAAATAGGCGGAATCACGCCACTTAAATTGATTTTGATAGGGATATAATTCATAATGCGTTTGTTTTGATTTTGCATAATGATTTTCCGTGCGTAGCTAACGGGGATTCGCCGCTCGGCAAGCTCGATATATACGATGATAAAAACCGTCCCAAGCACCACTGCAAGCATTACAAGCGAAACGATGATATTTATCTCGCCTTTGCTTATCGAATCAAAAGTCTGCCCGATAGCTGATGGAATCCCAACGACAATCCCCGCAAAGATGATTAAACTAATGCCATTGCCCACGCCCCGCTGAGTGATTTGCTCTCCAATCCACATAAGCATCATTGTCCCAGCAAGCATTGAGACGGCAGAGATTAGCACAAACATATTGCTATCAATCAAAATCGCATTGCCATAATTGCCCTCCAATGCTTTTAACCCGATTGACACGCTTACGGCTTGAACGAGTGTGATTGCGATTGTGGCGTAGCGAATGATTTGCATATATTTTTGCATACCATCGCGCTCTTTTTTGAGTTTGCCCAAATTTGGAAAAGTGGCAGCAAGTAGCTCCATAACGATTGACGCCGTGATGTAGGGCATAATGCCAAGCGAAATAATGCTAAATCGCTCCACCGCTTGTCCGCTAAACATATTAAATAGCCCAAGCGCGTTGTTTTTGTTGCTATCAAAAAATTGTTTTAGCACATCTGCATCAACGCCGGGTATGGTTACATACGCCAAAACCCTATACGCCAACAAAAATGCGAGTGTGATTAAAATTTTGTTTATTATGGTTTTGTTCATTATTTATCGCTTTTAGATTCTGCGTTTTTTACGCTAGATTTGGTAGATTCTGCGTTTTTTTTGTTAGTAGATTCTGCGTTTTGCATTCTACTTGTGGCGACATTTTCATCTTTGATTTTTGGGGCAAAATCCTTTGCTTTCTTGCCAATTAACTTGACTTTTTTGACTTGCGCCGAAAAGCCATAGATTTCTCTAAGAGATTGAATCGTGATTTCGCTTAAAGATTCAATCTTTGCAGATTTATCGACATTTATTACAAGTGGTTTTTCTACGCGACTTTTAAATCCCACTTTTGGCAATCGCCTTTGGAGCGGTTGCTGTCCGCCCTCAAAGCCGATTTTTTGCTTATAACCTGTCCTTGCAGTTTGTCCTTTGCCACCACGCGTAGAAGTTTTGCCCATACCGCTACCTTGTCCGCGCCCTACTCTTTTGATGGATTTTACGCTATTTTTGGCTGGTTTGATTCTCTCTAACATTTCTCTGTCCTTAAAATTTATTTATGCTTTGATTCTGCTTAAAGCATCGATAGTCGCACGGACGACATTGTATGGGTTGCTAGAACCAAGCGACTTTGTCAAAATATCGCGAATCCCAGCAAGCTCAATCACAGGACGCGCAGAGCCACCCGCAATCACGCCTGTCCCCTCACTTGCGGGGCGAAGCAAAATGCGACTTGCATTGTATTTATGCTCTATGTCGTGGGCGATTGTCGTGCCTTTGATATTTACTTTGATGATATTTTTGAACGCATCATCGATTGCCTTGCGAATCGCATCAGGGACTTCTTTTGACTTGCCTAGCCCAAATCCCACTAGCCCTTTTTCGTTGCCTACGACAACAAGAGCATTAAAGCGAAATCTGCGCCCACCTTTGACGACTTTTGTAACGCGCCCGATATTTACGACTACTTCTTTGAATTCTTCTTTATTTATTTCCATTTTCCAAATCCTTTAAAAAACTATGCCATTTTCGCGCAAACTATCCGCAAAACTCGCCACAACGCCGTGATACAAATATCCGTTTCTATCAAATACGATTTTTTGAATTCCAGCGTCTTTTAGGCTTTTGGCAAAAGATTGCGCTAGTTTTTTCACATCGTCTTTGTTGTTTTTTAAGCCCATTTTTTTGCCATCGACATTTGCTAGTGTGAATCCACGCGAATCATCAATCGCTTGTGCGTAAAAATATTTATTTGAGCGAAAAATGCTAACTCGTGGTGTGCTTGAATCGCCCACGATTCGCCCACGAACTCGTGCTTTGCGCTTTTGTGTAAGTCGCTTTTTAAGTTTTAAGTTTGTTTCTAACATTTTTTAACCTCACATTATTTTTTGGCTGTTTTGCCGGCTTTGCGTAAAATCGTCTCTTCGACATATTTCACACCCTTGCCTTTATAAGGCTCTGGCGGACGAAACGCACGAATCTCAGATGCAATCTGTCCGATTTGTTGCTTATCATTGCCTTTTAGCGTGATGATATTTTTGTCAATATTAACTTCCACGCCTTTGGGAATCTCATAATTTATCGGGTGCGAAAAGCCCAAAGATAGCTCCAAAATATTGCCTTTTACCGCTGCTTTGTAGCCCACGCCGTTAATTTCAAGCTGTTTGCTAAAACCACTTGTAAGCCCGATAACGATATTATTCGCCAAAGCGCGATAAGTCCCCCAAAATGCGTTTAGATTTAGTCCCTCTAAATTCGCACCATCCTTTGAACCTTTTTGTGAATCTTTTAGCCCAAAGCTCAAAACGCCATCTTTTAGCGAAATATTCACGCGATTGTGTGTCTCTAACTCTTTTTGCGCTTTTGCACCTTTAAAGATGATTTTAGAGCCTTGCACTGCGACTTCCAAGCCCTTTGGGATAGTGATTGATTGCTTACCAATTCTTGACATAACTTCCTCCTACCAAATACTGCAAAGTGCTTCGCCGCCGACATTATTTTTGTAGGCTTCGTCATTTGCAATCACGCCTTTGCTCGTGCTAACTACAATCGTGCCATAGCCGTTTTTAAAGCGTTTTAACTCATCGCGGGACTTATAGATTCGGCGCCCGGGTTTGCTAATACGCCTTAATTCGCTAATTAGCGACTTGCCATTTTCATCATAGCCCAAAAGCACGGTAATGTTTTGTTTGCCATTTTTGTCATTCACGCGATAATCTTTGATGAATCCCTTTGCCTTAAAAACTGCCAAAATGGAGACGACAATTTTTGCATAGTATAGATTCGTATGCTCTAATCGCCTCATAGACGCATTTCTAATCCTAGTGATTGAATCTGCGATTATATCATTTACCATTTGAATCTCCTTACCAGCTAGACTTGCGAAGTCCGGGGATTAAGCCCTCGCTTCCCATTTTTCGCAAACAAACTCTGCATAGTTTAAAATATCGATATACAGATTTTGGGCGTCCGCAAATCTGACATCTGCTATAAGCTCGTGCGCTAAATTTCGCCTTGCGTCCGTTTTTTGCTATCATTGATTTTTTTGCCATATTTATCTCCCTTTTGCAAAAGGCATACCGAACGATTCAAGTAGTTTAAATGCCTCTTTGTCGTTATTTGCCGAAGTTACAATCGTAATATTCATTCCGTGCGTTACCATAATGTCATCATACACTACTTCAGGGAAAATGAGTTGCTCTTTAATCCCAAAGTTGTAATTGCCCCTGCCATCAAATCCATTGCGTGGAATCCCACGAAAGTCCTTCACTCGTGGCAAAGAAATGACGATTAGCTTTTCTAAAAAGTTAAACATTTTTTTGCCCCTAAGCGTAACTTTCACGCCCATTGGCATTCCCTCGCGCATCTTAAAACCTGCCACAGATTTTTTGGCGTGAGTGATAATCGCCTTTTGTCCAGCAATCAGCGAAATAGTATCAGCGATATTTTGGATAATCTTCGCATCTTTGGCATAATCTCCCGCACCCACGCTTATCACAATCTTTTCGATTTTGGGGACAAGCATAGGATTTTTGAAATCAAACTCTTTCATCAACTTTGACTTAATTTCCGTTGCATAAAGCTCTTTTAATTGATACATTCTACTTCCTTACAGCTTTTTAACATTTGAGATATGAATGGGCTTCTCTTTTGTGATGAATCCGCCTTTTGGATTGTCATCGGTTGGCTTAATCGCCTTTTTAACGACATTGCAACCCTCAACTATCACTTGCGATTTTTTTGGCAAAACCTGCAAAACTTTCGCTTCTTTACCCTTGTCATCGCCTGTGATAATCTTTACCATATCATTTTTTTTGATAGCAAATTTAATCATCTCTTACCTCACTTACAGCACTTCTGGTGCTAATGAAACGATTTTCATAAAGTTTGCATAGCGCACTTCTCTGCCCACAGGACCAAAGATTCGTGTGCCGATTGGCTCTTTTTTGGCATCCAAAATCACAGCAGCATTATCATCGAATCTAACAGATGAGCCATTGTCTCTATGAATCTCTTTTTTTGTGCGGACAATCACGGCTTTTACGACATCGCCTTTTTTGACTTTGCCATTTGGTATCGCCTTTTTCACACTTGCCACGACAACATCGCCCAAACTCGCATATCGCCTATGACTTCCGCCCAAAACCTTAATACACATCAATTCTTTTGCGCCACTATTATCGGCTACATTCATTCTAGTAAAACTCTGAATCATTACTCAACTCCCGCGCTTATGGTTTTATTTAGCTTGAATGCTTTGTTTTTAGAGATGGGTTTGCATTCGATTGCTTCAATCACATCGCCCACTTTGCACGAATTATTCTCATCGTGGATAATGTATTTTTTGAATCGCTTTACAATTTTGCGATATTTTGGGTGAAGCACCTTGCGCTCAACCAATACGCTAAAACTTTTATCGCCACTTTTCTTTATGACTTTGCCTTGAATTAGCCGTTTAAAAGATTTTTTCTCGCTCATTTTTACTTCCTTATCTTAACT
This sequence comes from Helicobacter sp. 23-1045, assembly GCF_053654655.1. Classification (NCBI taxonomy): domain Bacteria; kingdom Pseudomonadati; phylum Campylobacterota; class Epsilonproteobacteria; order Campylobacterales; family Helicobacteraceae; genus Helicobacter; species Helicobacter sp. 23-1045. Next base: position 65,035 of record NZ_JBSIUR010000002.1, on the reverse strand, counting down.
TATCCTTGCTTATTTTGCACTCTTTGCCGAAATCGCCGTATTGATTCGCGCAATCTCTTTGCGAACCACCGAAATTTGCGCAAAATCCGTTAGTTGCATAGTCTTTAACTGCAATCGCAATTCAAAAAGTTTGAGCTTTTTTTCTTTTAAAAGCGACTGCAATTCTTTAATGTCTTTGTCTTTTATATCTTTAAATTTCAACACATCAGTAGATTTCATTTTCACTCTCGCTTGTTATGATTTTTGTTTTAAATGGAAGTTTGCTTTGCGCTAGTGCCAAAGCCGCCCTAGCCAAATTTTCCTCAACGCCCACCATTTCATAGATGATTCGACCCGGTTTGATATTCATAACCCATTTTTCAACCGCGCCTTTACCTTTACCCATACGCGTTTCAAGTGGTTTTGCGGTGATTGGCTTATCGGGGAATACGCGAATCCAAATCTTCCCCGTCCTTTTGATATGCCTAGTCATCGCAATCCTTGCCGCTTCGATTTGGCGCGAATCGATTCGCCCTGCCTCAACAGCCTTTATCGCAATGTCGCCAAATGCGATTTTACTGCCACGCGTAGCTTTGCCACGATTGCGCCCTTTCATTTGCTTTCTATATTTTGTCTTTTTAGGCATTAACATAGCTTTTTCCTCTCTTTAACTTATCTCGCTCGTTTTTTGCGGACTTCAACTTCGGAGTCTTTTTTCTCTGCTTGGATTCCCTTTTGCAAAATCTCGCCTTTGAAAATCCAAACCTTAACGCCGATAATCCCAAAAGTCGTCATCGCCTCCGCGAATCCATAGTCGATTTTCGCACGAAGCGTATGAAGTGGCACTCTGCCCTCCATATACCATTCTGTCCTAGCCATTTCAGCCCCTGCTAAACGCCCAGCGACTTTGACTTTTATGCCTTTTGCGCCCGATTTCATCGCGCTTTGCATTACTTTTTTCATAGCGCGTCTAAATGCAACCCTGCGCTCTAATTGCATAGCGACATTTTCAGCGGCTAACTGCGCGTTTGATTGCGGTTTTTTTGTTTCTCTAATATTTATGGCGACATCTTTTTGGACTAATTTTTTAAGAGACTCTTTTACTTTTTCGATATCTGCGCCTTTTTTGCCTATGATTAGCCCCGGGCGCGCCGCACTTACGGTGATTTTGATTTTCTTTGTGGTGCGCTCGATGATAATCTCGCTAATCCCCGCGTAATAAAGCTCTTTTTTGATAAATTTGCGAATCTTATAATCCTCGCCAATGTTTAGAATCGTAACTTTTTGTGATGGAAACCACCTCGAAGTCCAATTTCTATTGATACCTAATCTAAGCCCGATTGGATTGACTTTTTGTCCCATTTACTTATCCTCATCTTTATTTTTAGTTGCTTTTGCGGTGCTTTTTGGTTTAGATTCTGCGATTTTCGCAGAATCTTTTGGCGCAGAATCTTTTGCTTTTGAAGCTGTTTTTGAAACTTTCGCAGAATCTTTGGATTTGCTAGATTCTGCGTTTTTATTAGATTCTGCGTTTTTATTAGATTTTACGCTTTTTGGCGCAGAATCTGCTTTTTTATTTGTTTTTTTAGATTCTGCGATTTTTGATTTTTTGGTGGATTCTGCGATTTTGGCTTTGGCAATCTCGCTTTCAGTTGCCACTTCTACCAAAATGTGTGCTGTGGGTTTGCGAATCATATTTGCCCTACCTCTTGCGCGTGGCGACATTCTGCGAAGCACAGGACCGGCGTCAATTCTGCAAGATTTCACAATCACGCTTTGTGCGTCATAATTGCCATTAGCAACAGCGGACGCCAAAACCTTATAAATCACCCGCGCTGCTTTATTTGGGGCAAATTCCAAAGTCGCTAATGCCAACTCCGCATTCATTCCTTGAATCTCCCTTGCGATAAGTCGCGCTTTTATGGGCGATAGTCTAATGTATTTTAATAATGCTTTGCTCATTTTTTCTCCCTACTATTTGCCTATTTTCTTTTGCACGGTGCCTTTATGCCCTTTAAATGTCCTTGTCAGCACAAACTCGCCAAGTTTATAGCCGATATGCGATTCGGTGATATACACAGGCACAAACGCCCTGCCGTTATGGACATTGAAAGTTAGCCCTATCATTTCAGGCGTAATCGTGCTTCTGCGCGACCAAGTTTTAATGGGCTTGTTATCCTTGCTCTCTTTTGCCTTTGCCACTTTTTTTACCAAATAATCATCAACAAATGGACCTTTTTTAATCGACCTTGCCATTATTTTTTCCTTCTTGAAATTATTAGTCTATCGCTAGGTTTTTTACGCCTTGTTTTATAGCCTTTTGCTGGAGTTCCCCAAGGCGAAACAGGGTGTCCGCTAGAGCCTGTTTTGCCCTCGCCACCGCCGTGTGGGTGGTCAATAGGGTTCATCGCGCTACCACGCGTTTGTGGGCGAATCCCCAAATGCCTCGCCCTACCCGCTTTGCCTAACGAAATATTGATATAATCCTCATTGCCTATGCTACCGATTGTAGCACGACATTCTTCTAAAATATATCTCATCTCGCCACTTGGCATTTTAATGATAGAGTATTTGCCCTCACGCCCCATAAGTTGCGCACTCGCTCCCGCGCTTCTAGCGATTTGCCCACCAGCTCCGGGATAAATTTCGATATTGTGGATAATGCTACCTAATGGGATTGCCTTTAACTTCATCGAATAGCCGACTTTGACATCTATGCCATCATTTGCCGCTACAATCTTATCGCCAACTTTTAGCCCATTTGGCTGCAAAATATATCGCTTTTCGCCGTCCGCATAGCAAATAAGCGCGATTCGGCAATTTCTAAATGGGTCGTATTCGATTGCTTTGACAATGCCATCGATATTTAGCTTGTTACGCTTAAAGTCAATGATTCGATACAACTTTTTTGCCCCGCCCTCTTTGTGGCGTGAAGTGATTCGTCCGTTGTTGTTGCGTCCTGCGGTTACTTTTAGCTTTTTAAGCAAAGAGCGCACACTAGCCTTTGCGGTAATATCATTTGAGCTAAGGCTTGTCATAAAACGCCTACTTGGCGTTGTGGGTTTATAGGTTTTGATAGCCATTTCTTTTGTCCTTTAAATTATACTTTTAGCGATTCTATTTTCGCGCCCTCTGGCACTTTGACATAGAATTTCTTAAAATCCGCTCTTGCGCCTTTTACGCCACGAAATCGCTTCACTTTGCCACTTTGTCGCAAAGAATTGATTCGCAAAGGGTTAAATCCAAAATATTCATTAAAAAGAGCGCGTAGTTGATTTTTGCTGACATTTGTGGCAGTTTGCACTACGATAATGCCACTCTCTTGCTGACTTAGGGACTTTTCGGTATATAAAATTGATTTAATATCTGTTATATCTGCCATTATTTACCACCTTTTATAAGCTCATCAAACGCTGATTTTTCGATGACTACGCATTTAAAAACCGCGATTAAATAAGCATTGACTTCATCTAAATCCACCAAATAGCAATCTTGCAAATTTCTAAACGCCAAAAAAGTCTCATCGCTATTACTTGCCGTTACAAACAGCGCGTTGCGCTCATTTAGGCTTTTAAAAATCTTAAAAGCATCCTTTGTTTTGCCACTTTTCACATCAAGCGAATCTACCACAAAGAGCTTATTTTCAACCGCCTTTTGATAAAGTGCGTAATTTAGCGCAAGTTTTTTTTGCTTTTTGTTGATTTTGATATCATAGTTGCGATTATTGCTTGGTCCGTGTGAAACGCCACCGCCGACAAATACAGGCGAAGTAATGCTCCCAGCCCTAGCGCGTCCGCCACCTTTTTGACTCCACGGCTTTTTGCCACCGCCACTAACTTCGCCCCTAGTCTTTGCTTTTGCGCTATTTAGGCGCAAAGATGCCAAATATGATTTGACATACAAATATAAATTATGCTCTTTGATTTCCGCATAAGCACTAGGGAGTGCAATGTCAGCGGATTTCTTAAAATCTTTGTCTAAAATTATTGCCTTACTCATCTCTAATCCCTTTTTATGAATCTCATTTGATAATTTGGATTCGCCCAAATGCGCCATCATAACCCGCACTTGAGCCTTTTAGCACAAGAATCGCATTTTCTTTATCAAAGGACAAAACTTCATTTTGAACGCTCACTAGCTCATCGCCGTAATGTCCAGCCATTTTTTTGCCCTTTTGGACGCGTCCGGGCCACTCTCTATTACCAATCGAACCGGGAGCGCGATGAAAGCGTGAGCCGTGCGCCGCAGGACCGCCTTGAAAATTCCATCGTCTCATTACCCCGCTATATCCGCGCCCTTTGGTTTTAAAGGACACTTTTACACGCTTCGCACTCTCCAATCCGCTCAAATCCAAATTGCCTACTTCTTTGTTTGCTACGCTCAAAGTTGCGAATCGATTAAATTCTTTGGTGATATTATATTTCTTTTGTTGCCCTGCTAGTGGCTTATTGAACGCTTTGCCTTTTTTGTATGCCACGATTGCCTTGCCATTTTCTAGCAACTCACACACCTTTGAATCTACGATTTTTAGTAGCGTAACGGCTTGGCTTTTCTCGCCTAGCGTCCTACTCATACCGATTTTTTCTACAACAAATTCCATTTTTTAAATCCTTAATTTATAAAGGTTACTTCGACTTCCACTTCGGGTGCTAAATCAAGCCCCATAAGGCTATCAACCGTATCTGGCGTAGCGGACATAATGTCTATGATTCTGCTGTGGATTCGCATTTCAAATTGCTCACGCGAATCTTTGTTGATATGCGGAGAGCGCAAGACGGTGTATTTTCGCTTCCTTGTAGGGAGTGGGATAGGACCGATGATTTCAGAACCCGTGCGTTTCGCAGTCTCTACAATCGAGCCAACCGACCTATCAAGCACTCTGTGGTCGTAAGCCTTTAGTTTTAGTCGCATTTTTTCCATATTTTTAAATCCTTGAAAAGGCAAAAGCCTAATTTCTAAAAGAGGCGAAATTCTAGTAAAAAATTCATTCAAATGTCAATACCAAATCAAGCAAAAACCGCAAATTTATAAAAATTTGTTTCCTTTTTTTTAGGATAGATTTCGCAGAATCTAATATATTTTCACGCTAGATTTTGCGTTTTTTTGTTTGATTTGCAGAATCTGTGTTATTTATTCCGTCATTGCGAAAAAATCCGTAGCATTTTCGTGGCAATCTATGTCTGTTTAATTTTTATTTTGGATTGCTTCGTTGTTTTCGCTATCGCTCAAACTGCCTCGCAATGACAATTTTTTTAGATTCTACGATTTGTGTCTTTCAAACAATCGAAGTAATGGCGGTGTGGCTTTGCACGAAGTTTGCCCCGTTTGCTAGGAAATAAGACTTGGCGGTCTATTGACGACGCAATGGGGCGAACTTCGTGTGAATTGCATACCCCAGAACAAATTGCCCTACCAATTCACTCTCCACTCGAATCCTCCGCCATTACTCATCACTCTATCTCCAAAGTTACCATAATATGCCAAACTAAACTCCATATCAAAATCTTTTGTATTTAGCACATAGCTACCACTTATATTTGCATAGCCTAACACTTTGTCATTATCTACTATCATATCTACGCTTCTATTATTGCTTAAAAAGACTTTTGATTTAGACAGGGCATTATTAGTAATATTACCCTTTATGCCAAGTTTGGTATTTAATCCCCAACGCCCTACACTTGTATTAAAGTATTTATTATAATCCACTGCCAAATCCAAATATAATAAATTATAAAGTTGCTTATTATATTTCTCAAATACACTTGAATCTGCCATATTGCTCATAATAAATTCATTTGCATACAATCCCTTATAATCTAATCCACCACTTAATCCTAACAATCCATAATTATTGAAATCCCAATCCTTACCATAATAGATACTACCACCAAATCCAATAGTATTTGGTTTAATCTTATCTCTAATAGCTATGGATTTCACTTCATTTAAGAAATAATATCCATCAATCCTAACTTTTAAATACATTGCATAGATTAAATCTAATTTATAATTTAAACCTAAATTTAGATTCATAGAAGTTATGTTGAATATCGAATCATCTTTGTCATTAAGATTCGCATAGCTAAATACGAAATGAGTGCCTAACGAATTGCTATTATTTAGCTTACCACTAAATGCTGTAACGAATCCATATTCTAAACCACTCAAATTATAACGCCCTGATTCAAAGAAATAGTTGTGATTTACAAAGGGGGTTAGAATGAAGTAGTAGTTTGAATTTGTATTTAGATTCGTGCTTGGATTTCTAACTGCACGGCGATTATTTGTTTGATTCGCTTGATTCGTTGAATCGGTGGAGTTATTTTTATAAAAGAATGTGTCATTGGATTTAACTAAATCAAATAACGATTCGTCATTCTGAGCGAACAAAGTGAGCGAAGAATCCAAATCATTAGACGCAAAATCACTTGAATCGTTCTGTTGCAAAGATGAATCAATGCGTGAATCTTGTGAATCTTGCAAAGATTGTGAATTTGAATCTAATGCTAAATCTTTGATTTTATCTTTTGCGATTCTATTTTTTGTCATTGTTTCGGCTATTTCATTAGATTCGTGTGTTTTGGATACTTCGCTTCGCTCAGTATGACGAGTTTGGTTAGTATCAAACAAATTTGCTGTTTTTCGCACTCGGCGAATTATGCGTTTTCTTGTCGTGCGATTCGTGCCTTTGTATTTATGCGGATAAATCATCGCATTGCTTATCAAATCAAAATTATTCATCGTGCGAATATTGCTTTTATATAAAGTGCCTATTTCACTATTTGCTGTATCAATGGTTACGATGAAGTTATTGCCACTTTGTTTTAGCTGATAAAGGCTACTTCGAGTGGTTAATCTATCAAAATCAATATTCCATTTATTGCCGTTTTTATCGGCATTTGGCTTATTTGTGCTATTATTTATAACGACTATTTTATCTAGTGAATATTCTTTGCCAATCTCAAAATTGTTTCCAAAATCCAAAATAATTTTCGAGTTTGAATCGGCGAATCGATAATATCCCATTCCATATCGTAGCACAATGTGTGAGTTATTTTTCTCTCCGAATGTTAGTTGCCTAAAAGCGTTAAATGTCGTTTGCGATTCATCAATAATCATTGCGTAGTTTTTAAAAATCATACTATATCCATTGCCTCCAGCAAAGTGATAAGTGTTTCCATAATCAGTAAATGTATTTATTATGCCACGATTATCAATGATTATGTCCGTAGAGCCGTATTCTGTGCTGATTCCGCCCATAATGCCGTAATTTGTAACGCTCATAATAATATAACTAGGATTTTTTCTGCTTCCAGCGATAGCACCGCTCATTGTGCCATAATTGATAAAATTTGCCATTTCTCCACCATTCCAATAAATGCTTATACTATCAGTTGTTTTGATATTGCCATAGTTTATAAAAGTGCTAACATTGCCTGTAAGATTTATTACTTTAGTAGAAAAATCGCCATTATTTGTTACATCAGCAACGCTTAAGTTGCATTGTGTATTCGTGCAAATATCGCGCAATTCAGTGGCATTTAAAAAACCTAAAATCCCCCCCCCCGTGAGAAAAATGGCAAATGCCGTTTTTGTAAAGCTGTGTTTTGACATATTTTACCACCCAGCTTGAGTTGCGATAGCGGTGGCGATTGCTACGACAATGTCATCGTTATTTACGCTCTCACTTGGCATAAGCTCTTGCATTTTGTTTTCCAAATACGAAGTATCAAAATTGCCCTTGCGAAAGTCCTTGTCCCGCGCGATATTTAGCAAAAATGGGATTGTGGTTTTGATACCGCGAATCTTAAATTCCTCTAACGCACGAATGAGCTTATTTACCGCCAAATCATAGCTACTAGCGCGGACGATGAGCTTTGCAATCATCGAATCATAATTTGAAGGTATCACATAATCCTTATAAACCGCGCTGTCGATTCGCACAAAAGGTCCTAGTGCGGGATAATACGCCGTGATTTTGCCCGGGCAGGGCATAAAGTCATTTGCGACATCTTCGGCGTTGATTCGCGCCTCAATCGCGTAGCCTTGATGAGAAATATCGCTTTGATTCAAATCCAAAATCTCCCCTGCCGCGCAACGAATCTGCCGTCCGATTAAATCAAAATTTGTGATTTCCTCTGTAATGCCGTGCTCAACTTGAATGCGCGTATTCATCTCCATAAAATAAAAGTTATTCAGCTCATCAACCAAAAATTCAATCGTCCCTGCGTTTGAATACCCTGCCGCCTTTGCTGCTGCCACTGCAACCGCGCCCATTTTACGCCGTAAATCTAGGCTCATCGTAGGGCTAGGCGCAATCTCAACTAGCTTTTGATGACGGCGTTGAATGGAGCAGTCGCGCTCTAATAAATGCACGATATTGCCGTAATTATCGCCGATGATTTGAAACTCGATGTGTCTAGGATTTTCGATATATTTTTCCATAAAAACTTCATCATTTTTGAAAAATATCATCGCCTCGCGTTTGCAAGCCGCAAAATTTTCCAAAATCTCATTATCGCCTCGCACCACGCGAATCCCGCGCCCACCGCCACCATTACTCGCCTTTAAAATCACAGGATAGCCGATTTTGTTTGCGATGATTTTGATTTCATCGATAGTGTGCGAATTTAGTGGCTCAGTGCCGGGCACGATAGGGATACCATTTGCCTTCATAAGCTCCCGCGCGGCGTTTTTATCGCCCATTTTGGCAATCACGCTGTGACTAGGTCCAATCCACACAAGCCCCGCTTCTTTGACTTTTCTAGCAAACTCGGCGTTTTCGCTTAAAAATCCATATCCCGGGTGAATCGCCTCCGCCCCGCAAGACAAGGCAATATCGATAATCGCATCGCCGTCCAAATACGCTTTTAGCGCGTCTGTGCTGACTTCATAGCTCTCATCTGCCATCTTAATGTGTAGCGAATCGCAATCAGCGCGAGAGTAAATCGCCACGCTATGAATATGCAAGTCCCTACACGCGCGAATGATTCTAACGGCGATTTCGCCACGATTTGCGATTAGAATTTTTGAAAACATTTCCCCATCCTTTTTAAAGAAGTTTGCAAGTTTAGCGAAAAATATTTAAATTTAGCGCAGAATCTGCCCCTAGATTCTGCGAAATATGCGAGATTTTACATAAAATCGCAGAATCTCGCGCAAAAAACATAAAATCGCAGAATCTCGCGCCAAAAATAGCAATTCGCAGAATCTACTCGCTTCGCAAAGTTGCCAAAGGATTGATTTGCGCGGCTTTGCGACTAGGATAAAACGATGACGCCAAAACGACAAGCACACCGCCAAAAATTATCATCGCAAAGTCGATTAGCGATAAATAGAGGGGCAGTTTGGAGCTACCATAGACATCGGCGGGGAGTGAGATTATGGGGAATGTCGATAGTAGCAACAGCACCACACCCGCCAAAATCGCCCCAAAGACAATCCCGCTAAAACCAATGACATTGCCTAACCAAAAAAATGTCGCTTGAATGTCGCGCTTACTTGCGCCAAGCGATAAAAGTAGCGCAATTTCGCGCCTACGCGTCATTATTACCATCATAAGAGAGCTGATGATATTTAGAGACGCCATTATGATGATAAGCATTAGCACGATGAAAAGGGCGCGTTTTTCAAGCGCAATCGCGCTAAAAAAGTTGCCATTTTGTTGCCACCAGCCCACGATACTTGCGCCTTGTGGCAGGGCGGAGCGAAGCGATTCAATATCTTGCGTGGGATTTGCCGAATAGATATGAATGCCATCATACACGCGCGAATCCACCCCGCGAATCTTTTGCAACTCGCCAATATCCATATACATATAGCCCTCATCGTAGGCATTTAGCCCAGAGCTAAATGTGCCATCAAGAGAAAAACGGCGCATTTGGGGCATTAGCGACAATCCACTTGCTTGAAGTTGCGTGAAAATAATCGTTACTTTTGAGCCAATGCCCACAGGCGCGGAATTTAGCGTGGTGTTAAATGCGGAGTTTCTAATGGCTCGTTCGCCTAAAATGATAGAATTTTTGGTGAAGTCTAAATTTTCGTTTTTTTCGCGCAGGACTTTGTTTATCGCAATTTCACGCTTAAAATCAATGCCAAAGATAAGCCCTGCATTTAGGTTGCTACCCAATTTTACCGCGCCTTGTGAGCGGACATAAGGGGAGAATTTAAGGTGTGGAAATTTGGATTCTAAATTCGCCAAAAGTGCTGAATCTACGGCGTTTCGTTGCGTTGCAAAAATCGTAAGCGGATAATTCATCACAAAAAGTCGCTCTTCAAAGTGGCGAATCATACCCTCCATAATCGCCATCGCCACAATTAGCACCATAATCCCCACGCCCACGCCCAAAAACGCCAAAAGTGCCGTGATAGAAATGAATGGTTGCGTTTTGTCAAAGCGCAGATATTTGGAGACTAAAAATCTAAAAAGCAAGGGAGAGCCTTTGTGTGTTGTATCTTTGACAATTTCGCGGGAGTCTCGCCACTCGCTTCGTCAATAGACAATCAGTCTTATTTCCTTGCTCGTGGCTTCGCAACCCACGAACTTGTCTAAAGCTACTTCCGCGTTTATTTTTAAATTTTAGATTCTGCGATTTATAGTATTTTAAAACAATTCTAGTATTTGCGGTATGGCTTTTGTATTTGTGAAAATTTTGGGGGTTGAGACTAGACTTGGTGTCTGCGAAATCCCCAAAATTTTCACAAGTGCGAAATTGCATACCCAAAGACGAATTGCCCCAAAAACGACTCATTTTGCTAATTCTCCAATTTTCGGTCCGCTCTTCCCGTGGCACAACTTATATTTCTTACCACTTCCGCACGGGCAAGGGTCATTTCGTGCGATTTTTTTGGAGCGAATGGGCGTTAGTTTCGCATTTGTCGCGCTATCATTGTCTTTGTTAAATTCGACATTGTCATTTTGCGACTCCATAGATTCTAACATTTTTCGCGCTCTTTCCTCGTCCTCATCGCTTTTTGCGCGAAGTTTGATGATATGAATCATTTTCGCACTCTCCATTTTTAGGCTATCTTTTAGCTCCAAAAATAGATTGTAGCTTTCCTTTTTATACTCTACAAGCGGGTCTTTTTGATTGTATCCGCGCAGTCCAATGCCCGTTTTTAGGTTGTCCATCACATACAAATGCTCTCTCCACGCGTTATCAAGCACTTGCAAATAGATGATTCGCTCAATTTCGCCCCTTTGTTCTGCGACGCTCATTTTGGATTCGTAATCGCTCTTTATCTGCGCCAAAATCTGCTCTCTTAAATCATTTAGGCTCGAATCTTGCACAATATTTTGAATTGCCACTCCAAAATTTTCCGCGATTTGCGATTGAAGTGCATCATAATCCTCTACATTTCCGCTCTCCAAGCTAGTCAAATTGCCCAAAATATTATCTAATGCAAATTCCCTATCCTCCGCGATTTTGTGGCTCAAATCGTAGTTTTCATCTAACAAGCGATTGCGAAATTGATAGATGAGTTTGCGTTGCTCATTTGCGACATCATCGTATTCTAAGATATGTTTGCGCGATTCAAAGTGGAGATTTTCAACCTTTTTTTGCGCATTTTCAATGGAGCGCGTGATAAAGCCCGATTCGATATGTTCGCCATCTTTTAAGCCCAATTTTTCCATAACGCCCTTAATTTTGTCGCTACCAAAGATTCGCAACAGCGAATCTTCCAAACTCAAATAAAATTGACTTGCGCCCGGGTCGCCCTGCCGTCCGCTTCGTCCTCTAAGCTGATTGTCGATTCGCCGTGATTCGTGGCGTTCTGTGCCGATAATAAAAAGTCCGCCCAATTCACGAACGCAATCCTCTATTTTTATATCCACACCGCGCCCAGCCATATTTGTAGCAATCGTAACCACGCCTAATTTCCCTGCGTCTTTGATGATTTCGGCTTCTTGCGTGTGATTTTTGGCATTTAGGACATTGTGTGGGATTCGCGCTTTTTTAAGCAACTCGTGGAGTTTTTCGCTTTTTTCAATACTCGCAGTCCCTATCAAAATCGGCACTCCCTTTTTGTGAAGGGAGATTACTTGTTTGCAAACGGCATCAAATTTTTCTTTTTCGCTTTTGAAAATCAAATCATTGTAATCATTGCGGATATTTGGGACATTTGTGGGGATTGAGACAACATCAAGTTTATAGATTTGCAAAAACTCGCTTGCCTCTGTTTGCGCCGTGCCTGTCATACCTGATAGCTTTTCATACATTCTAAAATAATTTTGAAATGTGATGTCAGCCAAAGTTTGGCTTTCTTCTCTAATATCAACCATTTCTTTTGCTTCGATAGCTTGGTGCAATCCCTCGCTAAATCGCCGTCCCTCGCTCAATCGCCCCGTAAATTCATCTACGATTACGACTTCATTGTCCCGCACGACATAATCTTTGTCCTTTAAAAACAAATAATTTGCCTTCAACGCTTGGTCTAAATGGTGCGCTAGTGCGGCATTTTCGATATTATAGAGATTTTCGACTTTGAATAATTCTTCGGCTTTTTTTATGCCAGATTCGCTAATCATAATGGCGCGATTTTTCTCATCTACGCTAAAATCCGTGTCTTTGACTAGCTTTAATGCCACAGAGTTCGCAAGTCCGTAGTTTTCTAACTTGCGATTCGCAGGTCCTGAGATAATCAAAGGCGTTCGCGCCTCATCAATTAAAATCGAATCCACTTCATCGACAATGGCAAAAAAATGCTCTTTTTGAAATTGATTTTTTAAGCTAAACTTCATATTGTCGCGCAGGTAGTCAAATCCAAATTCATTATTTGTGCCATAGATTATATCGCACTCATATTGTGCCATTTTGCTCTCATCATCGCGCTCTTCGCCTGTGATTACGCCGACTTTATAGCCCAAAAACTCATACAAAACGCCCATTTCACTTGCATCGCGCTTTGCCAAATAATCATTTACCGTTACGATATGCACCTGCCTATCAATCATCGCATTTAGCGCAACTGCAAGGGTTGCCACAAGCGTTTTGCCCTCGCCTGTTTTCATTTCAGCGATTTTGCCCTCGTGAAGCACCATACCGCCGATGATTTGCACATCAAAATGCCGCATTTTTAAGACGCGCTTTGATGCTTCGCGTGTGATTGCAAAAGATTCGGGCAACGCGCTATCAAGCGCAGAAATGCCGACTTTTTCAAATTCTGCTTTTGTTTTGGCGCGGAGATTTGCGAATGCTTCTTGCAGTTGCGAATCGCTTAAAGATTCAAAGTGTGATTCAAGCGCATTTACGCTCTCTAATCTCTTGCGATATTCTTTTAACATTCGCTCATTGCGCGTCCCTACGATTTTGCCTAAGATTTTTTTTATCATTTATGATTCCTATGTGGCGAATTAAAAAGGCGAATTTTAGCATAATAATTTTAAACTAAATATTTAAGATTTTAATAATTTTTGCAAAAGGTTTGCCCTGCTTGTCGAGCAGCTCAAAACGCACTTTTGTGTTTAGTGCGATATTTTTGTGGGTTTGTTAAAATGTAAAATTTTGCAGTGTGAGATTCTGCGAATTTGACACATTTCGCAGAATCTGCGGTAGATTCTGCGATTTTAGTTTTATTCGCAGAATCTGTATTTTGTCCTCCCTTCCTTGCGGAGACTAGCTTGCAATATAAAAATATGCCTACTTTTATCTTTCAAAAACGCATCAAATTCACTGAAAAATGCAAGTTGCTCATCCGTAAAATCATCCGTAAAACTTGCATTTTTTATAAAATCTAATAGAGATGGTTTAGAATTCCCCCCCCCCCCGATAATTTCCATCCAAATACCGCATTTTTGTCCTTTATTTTTATCAATTTGCAAAATTATATATCGTAAAATTATGCCAAAATTTCGCTATAATTTGCGCTTATATTTTTCAAAATTTGGAGTTTTTATGAAGGCAATTTTATTTTTTACGCTACTTTTAAACGCCCTTTTTTCGCAGAATCTAGCGGAGATTACAAGCATACGCGCAAATTTTACGCAAAAAATTCGCGGAGATTCTGCGGAGGCGCAATATAGTGGCACAATCATCGCCACCGCAGATTCAAAGGCGCATTGGCGGTATAAGTCGCCTATGAAAAAAGAGATTTTTGTGGATAAAAAGCGCGTGATGATTTATGAGCCGGAGTTTGAGCAAGTAATCATCAGCGATAAGGTGGATTTGGACTTTGTATCGGTGCTAAATTCGGTGCAAAAAAAGGGCGATTTTTGGCAAAGCGTAGTGAATAATCAAACCTTCCACATCGCCCTAAAAGACGGCAAACCGCATAAGATTTTTTACAAAGATGAGTTAGATAACGAAGTAGAAATCACACTTGAAAATGTAGTGCTAAACAAGCGCGTTGATGCCAAAATTTTTGAATTTAAAGTGCCAGATTCTGCGGAGATTATTTATCAATAATATATTATAATGCGACTTTTAATTTTAAATTTGGAGTAAAAAATGGAGACTTTTTTAGAATATTTAGAGCGTAAAATCACACGCAAAGCACCAGATACGAGCAAAGTGCTGTTTTCCTCGCGCGTAAAGCAAAATATATTTTTTAGGATTATAACTGCACCTTATAAGTTAGTCATAGCACTCAAAAATGCCGCAAGTAGCGCGTATAATAGCGATTTGCAAAAACGCATCGCCTTGCTTACAAACGCCACAATCGACCCAAATGGACTTGGCAAAATCGACTTAATGCTTCACAACGCCCACATTCCAAAGCGATATTACGAGATTTTTTACAAACTTCCGCTAATTGTGCAAAATTCAAAAATGCAAATAGGGGGGGGCAGAAGCGATAAAAATGGCAATTTCGCAGAATCTCGCACAAAAATCGCAGAATCTGCGCTAGATTCTGCGAAATTAGATTCTGCGCCAAATAACGCAAATGATTTAGATTCTGCGATTATTGCCATCGATTGCGGAACGCACGCTGGACTTGTTACGGATTTATTCTTGCACTTTGGATTAAAAGTGCATAGTTTTGAGCCAAATGCCTATCTCCACGCCATTTTAGCGCATAAATATCGCAATAATCCCTCTGTAACCCTAAATAAATCAGCCGTTAGCAACAAATGTGGCAAAACCAAATTTCTGCTCCACGATGCCACTTCGCAGGGCAATGCGCTAATGTTAGACAATATGCAAGTGGCGCAAACGCAGGAATATGACGAAGTGGAAGTCATAGATTTGGTGGAATATATCGCCCAAAATATCCTGCCACAGCGGATTTTTATGCTGAAACTTGATGTAGAAGGTGCGGAATTTGACATTATGGATAAAATTATTGCTACAAAATTATATGAGAAAATCGACTACATTGCCTGCGAGACACACGAGCGATACTTCAAAGATGGCAAAGAAAAAATCAAAAATCTCCGTGCGAAAATCAAGCAAAATAATATCAAAAATATATTTTTGGATTGGATTTAGATTCTGCGTTTGTGGAGTGCAGAATCTAGCGCGAAAAAATGCAGATTCTGCGATTTATTTGCCGAGATTCTGCGATTTATTTGCCATTTTTAGCAACAATCATTTGGATTCGCAGAATCTTAAAATATCGTTTTTTAAATTTGTCATTTTTAAACTCGCCACTGCTTTCGCGCAAATGCCTTCTTTGCGTCCGACAAAGCCCATTTGCTCCATTGTGGTTGCTTTGATATTCACGCGATTTTTTGGCAAATTTAGTGCGGTGCTTAAAATTTCAATCATTTTGTCCTTGTGTGGCGTGATTTTGGGGATTTCAGCTAGTATCATCAAATCCACATTGACAATCTCAAAGCCCACGCCACGCACAAAATCCACGATTTGCCCTAGCAATTCAAGCGAATCTGCGCCCTTAAACCGCGCATCATTTGGCGGAAACCACTCACCAATGTCTCCCGCGCCCACTGCGCCCAAAAGCGCGTCCATTAGCGCGTGGAGCGCGACATCGCCATCGCTATGCGCTTCTATGCCAAACTCACAGGGGATTTTCACGCCACAAAGCACGATTTTATCGCCATCGCAAAATCTATGTGTATCAAATCCATAGCCGATAAAGGTTTCGTTGCGTGCGGGATTTGCGGGATTTGCGCTCAAATCTAGTGGATTCTTCGCTATGCTAACGCTTCGCTCAGAATGACAGAAAGTGGGCATAGAATGACAAAAACTCAAAATTCGCTCCAAATCCCCAAAATCCGTGAGTTTATCTAGCGTTTTGCTACCTTTTATTGTTGCGATTCGCCCACCAAGCGCATTTATCGCACTTGATTCATCGCTAAAATCGCCTAATTTCAACGCCTTTTGCAAAACGCTAACACGCGAAATTTGTGGCGTTTGCACAAGTTTGACAGCATTGCGATTCAAATATTTTCGCGTAAGCTTCACGCTAGATTCACACAAATTTTTGGATTTTACCCACCCCCTAGCCCCCTCCGCAAGGGAGGGGGAATTTTCAGATTCACACTCCATAAAAATCGTATCCGCCACGCCAAGCACGGGTATAACGCAATCAATCGCCCCCAAATCCACTGCAAAAAGCCTATCCAGCACTTCAAAATCTACGCCAAATCTCGCCGCATCGCTAACCGCCACAAACTCGCTCTCCACGCATTTCAAAGCATTCTCCAAAGACTTCTGGCGCGTATTGCCACCGCACACGATTTCATAGTCGCAAAATCGCTTCATATATCGCACTTCAAGCGCGTTTGCGGTGATTATAACTTTGGCAAATTTATACCGCACATTCAAAATATCTGCCACAAAAAGCCACAGCGGCTTGCCATTTACACGAATCCACTGCTTTTTTACCGCACAGCTATTTTTTGAATCTCGCCTAAATCGCGTAGATTCACCCGCACTCATTATAATTAGCGTCATATTTTTTGTCATTTTTGCCACCTTTTTTTGCGAATTTTTATTAAAATTTTGATTTTAAAGTGTAATTTTATAAATTTTACGCTAATTTTAGGCTTTTAAAATTCAAAAATTAAAGGAAAATTATGACGCAATTAGGATTCGCAAAAAAAGACATTATCACAAAGGAAATGGAATTTGTCGCAAACAGCGAAGAAATTTCGCCCGAACTCGTCAAAAACGAAGTCAAAAAAGGACGGCTAATAATCCCCGCAAATATCAATCACAAGCACTTAAAGCCAATCGGCATAGGTATCGCCACACGCACAAAAATCAACGCAAACATAGGCAGTTCTAGCATTGAAAAATGCGTGGAAAATGAAATCGCCAAAACACAGACTGCGATAAAATACGGCGCGGATACGATTATGGATTTAAGTACGGGCGGGGATTTAGATGAGATTCGCGCTAGTGTTATCGCAAATTCTCCCGCGCCTATCGGCACTGTGCCTATGTATCAAATTTTGCACGATTTAAAGGACGATATTTTGAGTCTAAATATCAAAACTATGCTCTCAACCCTTGAAAAGCAAGCAAAGCAGGGCGTGGATTACTTTACGATTCACTGCGGATTTTTGTCGCAACATATCCCATATATCGCAAAGCGCAAAATGGGAATCGTTTCGCGTGGCGGGAGCTTGATGGCAACTTGGATGATGCATCACAAAGCGCAAAATCCATTTTACACGGCATTTGATGAGATTTTGGCGATTTGCAAGGAATACGATGTTTCGCTGTCTTTGGGCGATTCGCTTCGTCCGGGCTGTCTTTATGATGCAAGTGATGAAGCACAATTTAGTGAGCTAAAAATTTTAGGCGAACTCGCACAGCGCGCAAATGAAAGCGATGTGCAAGTGATGATTGAAGGACCGGGACATATCCCGCTAAATCAAATTGAGCGAAATATGGAAATAGAGCGCGAACTCTGCAATGACGCGCCATTTTATGTGCTAGGACCGCTTGTAACTGACATTGGCGCGGGATATGACCATATCGCAAGTGCGATTGGCGCGTGTGTGGCGGCGTGGAAAGGGGCTGCAATGCTTTGCTATGTAACGCCAAAAGAGCATTTAGGACTGCCAAATGCAAATGATGTGAGAGAGGGCATAATCGCCTATAAAATCGCAGCACACGCCGCCGACATTGCGCGGGGGCGAATTAATGCCCGTGTGCGCGATGATATGATGAGCGATGCGCGATATGGCTTTGATTGGAAGCGACAATTCGCACTTGCGCTAGATAGCGATAGAGCAAGGGAATACCACGATGAGAGTTTGCCACAGGACGCATTTAAGGACGCGGATTTTTGCTCGATGTGCGGACCGAAATTTTGCAGTTACAAAATCTCGCAAAATATTTTTAAGGATTATGGCGCAGAATCTAAAATCGCAGAATCTCACGCATTAGCGCAATAAATTTAAGGGAGAAAAAATGGAAAGAAGTGAAGTTTTAGACAAACTAAAAGGGGTGATTTACCCAAATTTCAAACGCGACATTGTGGATTTTGGCTTTGTGAAGGACATTGAAATAAATGGCGATTCGCTTAAAATATCGCTTGAAATCCCATCAAATAGCGATGAAGTGGCGCAAAAACTGCGCGAATCTATCGCAAATCTTTTTGGTGATAAAAGCGTGGAAGTGGCGATTAAAACGCCCCAAATCGCGCAAGATTCGCCAAAGCGCAAAAATATTGCGCCACATATTAGGCATTTTGTGATGGTTAGCTCAGGCAAGGGAGGCGTGGGAAAATCCACCACAAGCGCGAATCTATCAATCGCTTTGGCGCAAAGTGGAATGCGCGTGGGACTGCTTGATGCCGACATTTATGGTCCAAATATCCCGCGAATGCTTGGGCTAAACAACGAACGCCCCGAGATTGATGAAGCGCAAAAAAAGATTATCCCGCTCACAAACTACGGCATAAAAGTGATGAGTATGGGAATGATGGCAGAATCTGGGCAGAGCCTAATTTGGCGCGGTCCTATGATAATGCGAGCGATTGAGCAAATGTTAAGCGATGTGGCGTGGGGAGAACTAGATATTTTAGTGATTGATATGCCACCGGGCACGGGCGATGCGCAACTGACTTTGGCGCAAAGTGTCCCTGTGAGCGCGGGAGTAGCCGTTACAACGCCACAAATTGTCGCGCTTGATGATAGTGCAAGGGCTTTGGATATGTTTAACAAGCTACAAATCCCTATCGCTGGGATTATCGAAAATATGAGTGGCTTTGTATGCCCTAAATGTGGCGAAGTATTTGATATTTTTGGTAAGGGCGGGGGCGTGGAACTAGCAAATGTGAATAAATGCGAAGTTTTGGCGCAAATCCCTATCGAGCCTAGTATCCGCGAGAGCGGGGACGCTGGAAAGCCCGTTACATTTTTTAAGCCCGATAGTTTGGGCGCAAAGGAATATCTAAAAGCCGCAAATAAACTCATCGCCTTTTTGAATAAAATCGGCGACAGCGCGGATAATGCGGAAATACAGCCGAGATAAAAAAAAAGGGGGGGGGGGATTATTATAGATAATATAAAAATAAAATGCAAGGGTTGTGGCGAAATTAAAAATTTAGATGAATTTTACTTTGCAGACGGCGGACTTGGGATTCAGGGCATAGCAGATATAAAGTGCGAATTATGCAAGGATTGTATAGAGAATTTTAATAGGCATTCGACAAACGGCGATAAAAATAACTATCTACATTGGCAATTTATTGATTGTTATTTTATCGCTAAACAGGTATTTGACGATAATAAAAAATCCATAAAACAAATAGTCCAAAATGTAGAAAATGGTTATAAAAAATATGGAGACAATATAAACGATAAAAACGCTAAAAAGACTTTTGCAGATGGAGTTTGTAATTTGCTATATTTATTTCATAAGCGCAGTTTTAGCCATACAAATAGCAAACAATGCAAAGTTTTTGAAAAACTCGATTCGGCAAAAAATTCTACTGAAATAATAAATGCGGTAAAAAAATTTTGGCAGAGGATTATAAAACTTTTAGAACATTTAAAAAAAGTAAAGGATAGGATATGGAAGATTTTATTGCAACTATATTGTTATTGATTATTTTTGCTTTATTGATATATGTTTCATATAGAATAATAAAAAGAATATTTAAGACAATCGCAAACATTTTTGCAAAGCGAAAAATGGACGAATCGTTGCTATTTTTGGGACTTATGTATGAATATGGCGATGGCGTGGAAAAAGATTTGGAAAAGGCTATGCAGTGCTATAAAAAAGCCTATGAATTAGGCAATATAAATGCTTATGCTAGATATATGAGGTTAAAAAATCAACTTGACAATTAAGTTTTTTTTGAATTACTTTGCACGAATCTAAAAGGCAAATAAAATCAATGACAAAAAAGCAAATCAATAAATTATTTTTTAGAATCTAACCGCAGATTCGCCAAAAGTAAGCGATTCACATTTGATTCGTAAGTCTCGTTAGTGGATTGCTTCGGCAAATCTATGATTCGCCTCGCAATGACGATAAATTTTTGCACAAGGACTTGCAAATGAATCAAAAATTACAACAATTAGTTAATCTATCCCAAAAATCTCACAGCGCGTTTTTAGAGGCGCAAAATGATATCGAATTGCGCCCATATCTAATCAAAGATTCGCTACCCATACTCTACTTTGGCGATATAGAAGCGTATTTTAAATCAAAATACAAAGTCATAACCGCCGCAATAAATCCATCATCAGCTGAGTTTTTCTACGATGATAGCGCGAAAATGATTTCTTTTGCGCGGTTTCCGCAATTAGCGCGCATAGATAAAGAGCAAGTTTTAAGCGACAAATCCGCCCTGCAATATTTATCCGCGCTAAATGGCTACTTCCAAACGGGCAATGATTATCGGCAGTGGTTTAATCGAACGCCACGCAACAATCTTTTTGCGCCTTTTGGGGCGTCATATTACGATAATGCGCCAAATAGGGCGATTCACACGGATACGCTGTCGCCGTTTGCGACATTTCCTAAATGGAGCGATATTTCGCCACGAATCCAAAGGCGATTTAGCGAAGTTGGAATCGCTCTGTGGCACGAGCTTATAGCGATTTTAGAACCCGATATAATCTTTATGTCGCTAAACAAAAAATACATTTCTCACACGGATTTTTATCGCACATTTCGTGATTATGTCGTGTATGCGGACAAAAAATACAACGGCAAATCGCTCAAAATTCAATACGGCTACATTCAGCTAAATACCAAAACCGCGCACATTTTTAATGAAAGTCGCACGAATCAAATGCCATTTAATGCGCTTGGGAGCAAAGATTCGGTGATTTTAGGTGCAAAAATTTTTGAGCGATTCACAAATGGACTTTATTTGCGCTAGATTCTACGGATTGCGAGAATTTTGCGCTAGATTCTGCGATTTTACAGAATCTCAACCCACCACCTGCCAAATTTGATGAAAATCGCAGAATCTGCCTTTATTTTTGCATTTGCGAGATTTTGCGTTAGCAAAATCGTGACAATCCAAGATTCTGCGATTAAAAAGAATTTTGCGTTAGATTCTTCGTTTTTTGCAAGATTCTGCGATTAGCAGAATCTAATGCGCTTTGCCCTTCATTGCGAATAAATGAAGCGTGTGGCAGTCCGCAGAATCTACAAAAATTTCACATAAAATTATTCGCTTGATTCGCTTGGTGTCCCCAATTGGATTCGAACCAATGACCTTTCGATTAGGAATCGAATGCTCTATCCTGCTGAGCTATGAGGACAGGCGGGATTTGTGAGATTGAAAAAAGGGGCAGATTCTGCGGAAACGCAGAATCTTAAAGGAAGTTATTTTTTGACAACTTTCATTTTTGCAACTTCGTCTTTTAGTGCTTTCCCAGCTTTGAATTTAGGCACCATTTTTTCTTTTGTGGTGTATTTTTTGTTTGTGCCGGGAACTTTGCCTGTTTTTGCTGCTTGAACCGCAGTTTCAAACTTGCCAAAGCCTACTAGCTCAACTGAATCTTTTTTTACTAGCACTTGTTTTACAGCGTCAGTAAAAGCAGAAATCGCTTGCTCTGCACCTTTTTTAGTGTCATAACCGCCAACTTTTTTTACCACTTCGATGAAGTCTGATTTGTTCATTTTTCTCTCCTTTTGTTGAATTTGTTTATGAACGGGCGAATTATAGGGAAATTGAAAAGTTTTGTCAAGAGTTTTTGCCCTAAATTGCGATATTTCAAGGATTTTCTTTACAAAATCCCCCCCCCTAGCCCCTATTTTAGGCACTTTCAGCGGTTTCAATTTTTATAAGATTTTTGATGGATTCTGCGTTTAGATTCTGCGTTTTTGCCAAATTTTCGCAGAATCTGCCACAAAATTTCCGCAGAATCTCGCACGAAAATCGCAGAATCTACCACAAATTTTCGCAGAATCTATTTCGCAAAAATCCTAATGCGCCTCAAATATCATATATTCAAATCTTTGAGCTATCATTCTTGCGCGATTTAGGATAGATTCTGCGATTTGTGGCTCAAAAACGATATTTAGGCTCTCCTCAAATAGTCCCAGCCACTCGCCAAAAAGTTCGCGTTTAAAGGGCGGTAAGTCCAAGTGCGCCTTCATCGGCTGCCCCGCATAATCGCCGCTCCCTAGCAACATACCCTGCCAAAAAGACGCAATTTTTGCCTTGTGTCGCACCCAGCTTTCATCATCCGTGCCAATGCGCGAGTTAAAAATCTCGCCCAAGCCGCCTTTGTCGCTTCGAATCTTTTCGTAGAAAATCTCCATCAGCGCGTTAATCCCGTCCATATTTATTTCGTTTCGTTTCATTTTTTCTCCTTTAAATGTGAAATGCAAGCTTTGCCAAAATGGTTATCAAAAGTCCCAAAACAAGTGCCGCAGGGTGGATTATTTTACCAAGCGGGTTTGTTTTGTGCGGTAAGAAAAAGTGGTAGGTTAGCGATATCGCCACCATCGCCACGATGATGAACGCCAAAAGGATTTTTATGCTGATTAAAATCTGTAAATTTGTGCCAAAAAATCCCATCTCAAAGCCCACCCAGCGCGTCATCATCGCCCCGCCTGTGAGCAAAAGTAGCAACACGCAAAGTGGCATAATCTTTTTGCCCCGCCGCATAATCACGCTCCACATTTTGTCGTTGAAATCCTCGCCAAACGCCTTTTTTATGGGCGCAAGAAGCACCACATCGCAAAATATAAATCCCAAAAATATAATCGCACAAATCGTGTGAATCACCAAAAAATACGGATACAGCGCGTCCATCATCTCTTTTTTCTCTCCTTTTGTAAAAAATTTTGGGCGATATTAACAAAATAAATGTTTGAAAAAATTAACATTTGCGAATTTTTGGGCGAAATTTATGAACTTTGGGAGCGAAATTTTATGCGAAGTTTCGGCGAATTTTATGAATTTTTCGGCGCGAAATTTTTTGGATTTTTTGGGCGCGAAATTTTATGAATTTTTCGGCGCGAAATTTTGCAAAATAAATGGAGGTAAAATGGAGGATTATATCGCAAAGTTAAGCAAAATAGGCAAGATTCGGCGTTACAAAGTCGATAATATTTTATTTTTCGAAGGCGAAATGCCACGCACACTAACGCTACTTTTGAGTGGCAAGGTGCGATTAGAAAAGGCATTTGGCGATAGGCAAAAGGTGCTCCACACGCTAAAATCGCCCTGTTTCATCGCTGAATATCCCGCATTTGCAGAGAAAAGCTATCCTGCAAGCGCGATTTGCGCTAGTGAGTGCGAGATTTTGGAGATTGACTTAGCGACATTTCGCGCACACAGCGCAGAATCTAGCGCATTTTGCTTTGAGCTAATCGCCTCTTTGTGCCAGAAAATAGGCATTTTGGAGCGATACATCACGCAAAATACAAGTTCGCTAACGCAGAATCTAGCGCACTTTTTGCTAGAAAATAGCGCGAATCTCCCATCACAGCGCAAAATCGCCGAGATTTTAGGCACAAATCCGCAATCCCTCTCACGCATCATAAAATCACTCAAAGAAATGGGGATAATCACCACGCACAAGGGCAAAATCGTGGTTTTAGATTCAGCAAAATTAGGGGATTTTTAGATTCTGCGAATCGCACAAAATCGCAGAATCTGTCCCTTTTTCTGTCATTGCGAGATTCTGCGAAGCAGAATCGTGGCAATCCACAGAATTGAATAAAGAAACTTCGGCTTTGCCTTGTTTTGTCAAATCCGCAAAAAATGCACCCAAATACAAATTGCTCCCTAAAATGCGTAAGATTCGCGCTCCCCTTTTGTAAAATTCACTGCCTTTTTGTAGCCTACTTTTCGTGCTAACGCTATCATTTTATCTTTATAAATCCCTACTTTTTGCGGAGCGTGGGCGTCTGAGCCAAAAGAAATTGGGATTTCCATTTTATACGCTAGGCTCAAAATCTCGCTGCTTGGGTAAATTTCAGCGATTGGCTTATCTAATCCCGCGCTGTTTATTTCTATCGCCATATCATTGTCCTTTATAGATTCAAGTGTGCGCCGAATCTCCCCTGCCACAGCGGAACTTGGGCGATTATTAAAAATTTTTAGCAAGTCAAAATGCCCCACAATGTCAAAATGCCCACTTTGCGCCATATTTGCGATGGATTTGAGATATTCGCGCCAAATACTATCAATGTCCTTGTTTTCGTAATCGCCGATATACGCGGGATTATCAAAGCCCCATTCATTTAAAAAATGCACCGAACCGATTAGATAATCCACCTCGCGCGCTTTTCGCAACTCTAAAATCCGCGACTCTGTCAAATGTGGCTTGTTGTCGATAAAATCCACTTCAAAGGCTAATTTTATGTCGATTCGACCACTAAATTCATTGCGAATCTCACGCACTTCGCGCATATAATCATCGACTTCATTTAAGCCCATTCGATAAGCCCTGTCGTGATTCATCGGCGCGTGGCAAGAAAAGCCAAAGGCGGTAATCCCACGCGAAATCGCCATTTCTACATACTCTCTGCATTCGCCTACTGCGTGATTGCACCGCTTTGTGTGATTGTGTAAATCTGCAAATTTCATCTAACCATTCCTTTTTTTGTAATCATTGTAGCCAAATTTTCGCACGATTTTTAGCTTACCATTTTTTTTCAAAATCGCTAGGCTAGGGAGCGGAATGCCGTTGAATGAATTATTTTTTACGATAGTGTAGTGAATCATATCTTTGATGATGATTTTATCGCCGATTTTAAGGGGTTTTTCAAATTCGTAATCACCTATAATATCTCCCGCAAGGCAGCTAGGGCAACCGAGTCGGTAAATGTTGTGTCGGGCGGTGGCAAATTCGTCTTGTGGCGATAAATCGGGGAGATTTGTTGTTCGCTTCGTCAATGAACCATTAGTTCTATTTTCTCGCTCACAACTGCACAACCCCGATTTCTCGCTCACAATACTAGAATTTGTATTTTGATTATTAGATTCTGCGATTTTTTCATTAGATTCTGCGATTTTCGTTCGATTCGCAGAATCTAGCGCAGAATCTGCATTTTTTGCATTTAAAACAACGGAAGGATTTTCGGGATGGCTTTCGTGGTTTTTTGAGATTTTTGGGGCAGAGACTAGACTAGCGGTCTGCGATGCCCCGAAAATCTCAAAATCTGCGGAATGCTTCTCTAAAGACAAATTGCCATCAAGCAAATCACCATTCAAAATTTTTGCTCCCAAAATTTCTGGCGTATATGGCATTTCTAGGCAATCCGGCATTTGTGTCGCCGCGCTCAAATTTGTAATCGCAATATCCACGCCATTTCGCACAATATCCACCACTTCGCCCACAAGCACACCGCATTGCCACCCAATCGCCTCTCCGGGCTCTAAAATCACCTCGACATTATATTTTTTGCGAAAGCGCAAAATGACGCGCACAAGGCGATTTAAGTCATAATCCTTGCGCGTGATATGATGCCCACCACCAAAATTTATCCACTCCATTTGCGCCAAATATTTGCCAAAATGTCGCTCAATAGCCTCTATCGTCCGCTCCAACGCATCGCTATTTTGCTCACAATGCGTGTGAAAATGAAGCCCCTTTATGCCTTTAAGTCCGTGCGTTTTCACGCCTTTTTCAAACTCATCTGGCGTAATGCCTAGCCGACTAAACTTCGCGCACGGGTTATAAATCTCAGGCTCTACCTCCGAATACAGCGGATTTAGGCGCAAGGCAAGGTGCGCTTTTTTTGAGTGAGACTTCACAATATCCCTAAAATGCGCGAGTTGATTAAAAGAATTGAAAATGATATGGTTTGCAAAAGGCGCGATTTGGCGCACTTCACGAGCTGTAAATGCGGGAGAAAATACCGAAATCACAGCTTTTTTATTATATTTGCGAAATTCCTCCAATCCCAAACGCGCCTCATAGTAGCCACTTGCGGTGATTCCGTCCAAATATTTTGCCACCATTTCAAAGCTACTCCAAAATGCAAATCCTTTTAGCGCAAGTAGGACTTTTGCCCCGCTTTGCGCTTTTACAGAGCCTAAAATCTCTAAATTTTCTTGCAATTTTGCTTCTTCTAAAATGTAGCAGGGATTTTTTAGTTTTTTGGCGATTTTTGCGACAGATTCAAAAGATTCACGGCGTTTAAAGGATTTGTGGCGCACAAGAGATTTGCGCGAATCTACCAAACTTTTCATATTTGTCCTTAAAATATTTTTAATCGCAGAATCTTTACAAATTTAAACTTTAAAAATATAATTTTTTGATAAAATTCGCAAATTTTTTTCGCAAAAAGGTAGAAAATGACGCAAGAAGAGTTAAACGAACTAATACTTGGCAACTTCGAAGGTGGCGAGATTTTAGGCGATGATGACGCAGAATCTAGCGCAGAATCTGCGAAGTTAGATGATAGAAATCCACTAGCGCAAGATGACAGCGAGGATGGCGATGATGGCGACCCAAATGCCTACCGCGTGAGTGCCGATGATGAGTATCCGCCACCGCCCACGACAAAGCACAAGGTTGTAACACAGCTAGATGATGTCACAAAGGGCTTGGAGGTAAAGGCTACGCAGGTTTTTGACCAATTGGAGACTATCAGTGGTAATTTGGACGCAAATATCAAAGATGTGAAAAATATCAAAAATTATCTTATCGCACAAAAGGATTTGTTTGAAAAACTCTCCGCGCAGTTCCCTAAAATCGCCACTTTTAAAGATTCACTTCAATCGTGCAATGATATGATAAAGTGCGCAAATATCATCACCGATAGGTCAAATGAGAGCGCGGACGCGGTGCTTCAAGCGATGGATATAATGCAATATCAAGACATTCACCGCCAAAAAATCGAGCGCGTGGTGAATGTAATGCGGACTTTGGCGAAATACCTAAATGCGATGTTTGAGACGGATGTGAGCGATGAAAAGCGCGTAAGCTCGGCGAGTTACATTGATGGCGATAGTAAGGCAAATACGGTGGAGAGCGATGAGATTGAGAGACTTATCGCGGAGCTAGGCAAAAAATGAGCTTTCGTGGGGACAATTTGTTCTGGGGTATTCATTTGCGTTGTTTTTATGCAAAACCGCGCTCGATGGACGAATCAGTCCTATCTCGCTTGTTTCACATAAAAACAACGCAAAGCACCACCGCCATTACTTCGATTGAGATTCTGCGAATCACAGAATCTATTGAAAAAAACAAGAAATTCGCAGAATCTAAACAAGATTCGTCATTGCGAGTGAGCGAAGCGAGCGTGGCAATCCAAAAAAAATTAAATCCGTGCGAAACACCAAAATCTCGCCCGCTTCGTGGTGCAAAAAATCGGGAGCAAGGTTGCAGTAGTGCAACCGCCGATTTTTTGCTAGAAGCGGAAAAGCGAGGCACTCCCCCTAAAAGCGAAAAAGCGGCTGCTTTTTGGGAACACAATTTAAATGAAGTCGGGGGGAGCGGGAGCGGGGTGCAGCCCTTTTTGCGAAAAGAAATAAGTGAATCAAATGCTGAAAATAGCGAAAATATCGCAGATTCTGCGAATAATATTTTATTTTGTCATATTGAGCGAAGCGAAATATCTCAAAAAAATAGAGATTTTTCGCCTACGGCTCAAAATGACAATTTTGTGGATTGCCACGATTTGGAGTTGCCAAATCTCACAATAACAGAAAGCAGCGCATTAGATTCTGTGAATCAAATAAAAATCGCAGAATCTAGTGAAAAAAGCACGAAATTCGCAGAATCTCGCGCATAAAATTTCATAAATGAAAAAAGTCGAACTTCTCTCCCCCGCAGGAAATTTAGAAAAACTCAAAATCGCCACCGCTTACGGCGCAGACGCACTTTATGGCGGAGTGAGCCATTATTCACTTCGCAATCGCGCAGGAAAAGATTTCACACCCGAATCTTTCAGCGATGGCATTGCCTACGCGCACAAAATGGGCAAAAAATTTTACATAACCATTAACGGCTTCCCATTCAACTCACAAATAAACTCACTCAAAAACCACATTGCAAAAATGCGCGACTTAAACCCTGACGCCTTTATCGTAGCGACAATGGGTGTTATGCGACTTTGCAAGGAAATCGCGCCAAAAATCCCGCTTCACATATCTACCCAAGCAAATGTGCTAAATGTGCTGGATGCGCAAGTTTTCTATGATATGGGCGCAAAGCGCATTGTCGCGGCGCGTGAGATGAGCCTAAAAGATTTGTGCGAAATCAAAGCGCAGTTGCCACAGCTTGAAATTGAAATTTTTTGCCACGGCAGTATGTGCTTTGCGTTCTCAGGGCGTTGCCTTATCTCTGCGCTTCAAAATGGGCGTGTGCCAAATCGCGGAAGTTGCGCAAATGACTGCCGATTCGACTACGAATATTTCGTGCGCGACAAAGAGAGCGATAAATTAGTGGCGTTTGACGCACACGAATTTTATGCCAAAAACCCCGATAATGGCACACTTATGCGCCTACAAGAAGGCGAGTTTGGGACACATATTTTTAACGCAAAGGATTTGAATCTCTCCGCACATTTGGGCGAAATCTTAAAAAGTGGCGCAGTTGATGCGCTAAAAATCGAGGGACGCACGAAATCGCCCTACTATGCGGCAATCACAGCGCGGACTTATCGAATGATAATCGATGATTTTTATAGGGGCAAATCGCGCCAAAATCTCTATGAATCCGAGCTAAACACGCTTAAAAATCGCGGATTTAGCGATGGATATTTGGTGCGCCGTCCTTTTGAGCGACTAGATACGCAGAATTTCAAAACCGCAATTAGCGAGGGGAGCTATCAAGTGAGTGCCGAAGTGCTGGAAAATGGGGAGTTTGCGATTTGCAAACACACGATTCGAGTGGGTGAGAAAAAAGAGCTAATCGCGCCGTTGAGTGCGCAAATCCAATGCGGACAAAGCGAAATAGGCGAGATTTACAAAGAAAATGACAAATATTTCGTCCGCTTTGATAAAATCATTTTGGCAGACGGCAGGGAGTTAGATGAGATTCACAGCGGAAATATCAATGCCTTTAAAATGCCCGTAGGCGCACCAAAATTTAGCTTTTTAAGGGAGAAAAGTTCGTAGATTCTGCGAATCACACTTCAAATTGTCATATTGAGCGAAGCGAAATATCTCAAAAAAATAGAGATTCTTCGCTCGTTTCACTCGCTCAGAATGACAAAATAATAGATGGTTGTTTTCGCTATCGCTCAAACTGCCTCGCAATGACAAAGTGAGGGCAGATTCTGCGTTTTTGCAGAATCTAGCGCAAAATCTCGCAATGACAAAAATGCACGAAATCGCAGAATCTAATAAGTCCTACATTTGCTAATATCTTGCAATTTGCACTCATTTTTGTTTATATCATAAAAATCCACATAAAAAGCGCTTACGCGCTTATCTTTATGCGTATTTATAAACTCCGCCTCGTTAGTTGAAAATGTAAAAATGCACCCGCCATTTGCGATAAATTCCTCCGCAAGTTTCGCGCCCTTTTCATCGCGCAAAATCTCCGTGTGAGTGGTTATCATAGGGATTTTGTGGCGCATTGCCATTTTGATACTCTCAGCCGAATTCCACGCACAAAACATTGGGTATTTAAAGCCCATTTTCCGCGCTTTGAAGTAGTTGCTTATGCTAAAAACTTCGATTAGTAGCCTATTTTTACCAAAATTTAGTTGCGATTCAAGCGCGGCAAAGTCATTTAGCTTGTCCGTTACCAAATACACGCTAGGATTCGCGCTAAAAATCGCATTTATATCCTGCAATGTAAGGGGGCTAAATCGCCCATAGATTTTGGCATTTTTTATATAATCCTTGCTTGGCGGGGCAAATGCGCTATCATTTAGAAAATCCACTAACGGCGCATTTGTGATTTTGTAGAAATGCTTATAATCGTGAGCGGCAAAAATCTGCCCTTGCGAATCAAGCGATAAATCCAACTCAATAAACCTAAAACCCTCTTTTATGCTCTGCAACAATGCTTCTTTGGAGTTTGTATAAGTGAAAACTTCGCCTTTATCGATAATCGCGCCACCTGCGTGAGCGATGAAATTACGCACATTTGGATTTTGCCCCCCCCCGTTTGGATTTGCACCATTTGCACTTTGAATCACAAGCGGATTAAAATCGCATTTGGGATTTTGCATATAATTTTGCAAATACGCCATTTTCACTCCCTTAAAATTCCAAAGTTTGAAATGATTATAAACGCCCACACTTGCGCCCACAATCGCCACAAATGCCACCGCCACACTTACCAAAATTTTAGTCTTTTTTGTCATTTTTTGCTTCCTTTTTTGTTTATTTTTTCACTTGCCAAAAACTATCATAAATTTTATTTCTCTGCATTAAAGATTTGTTAAAATCATCAATGTTAAATTCGCGTTCAATTAGCGACTCACCATAAAGCGGATTGCGCCCTAATCCAAATGCCTTTGTGCGAATCCCTAGCGAATCTAAAATTAGTGGCGTTATGTCAAAATGACTTAATGTGCGATTTTTGGTGAGATTTGCGCGTGGCTTTTGGCTAAACTTCGCGTTTATAAAGGCATTATATACGAATCGCTTCGCATTAGGCGTGAAAATCTTATTTTCCATCGATAAATGGTCGCCCAAAATGATAATCGTAGTCCTATCCCCAAAGTGCGAATTTTGCACCCATTTCACAAAATCGCTGATAATTTTATCGGTGCAACGAATTGCACTTGTGTATGACAAATCAAGCCCCGCACATTGCACATTATCCACCCACGCATTCTCCGTGCTATGCGTATCAATCGTAGAAATGTATAGTGCGAAAGGTTCTGAATTGGTTTGAGATTCTATGTGATTTTTTGCAAGTTTAAAAAGTTCGGCGTCCTTTAATCCCCAAATGCCCTGCATATCTTTTGGCAAATCCTTTGGCACTAGATTTTGCGACTGAAAATATGGCAAATCCAACACTTTGATTTTATGCGATTCAAAGAAAAATTTATTGCCACCAAAACTCGAATCAAAATTGCTAAAATAAGCCTGTTTATAACCCAAATCAGCGAGAATATCGCTCACACACACCGCCGAATCTAAAAAATGTTTATTGCTAAAATCATTGCCACCGATTGGCATATTTAGCGGAATCCCGCATAGATAGCTTATCGTCCCTGCAATCGTCCAGCCCGTGCCAGAAAGTTGCGTAATGCCACCAAGCGCGCTTGTTGGCGAAAAATTCGTATTTTTTAGTGCGAGTTGCGTAAGATTTGGGATTAGCTCACCAAAGGGCGAATATTCACTAGCAAGGGTGCGATTCCCCCCCCCCCCCGTTTGTGTTAGGGATATTTTTGGAGCTAAAAGTGGATTCAAGCGATTCGGCTAAAATCACAATGAGATTTTGTTTTGGCGTGAATCCTGCGAGATTCGCGCTATCAAATGGCTTGTAATGCGTCTCATAGAGATTTGAAAATTCGGTTTGCGTTTTTAGATAATGCGTGATTTTAAGTTTGTTGTTTGTGATATTTAGGCACAGAGCGAACAGCGCAAAAGCAAAGGCGAGTTTGCCTAGCGTTGCTCTTTTCAAAAATGCGTAAAATTGCGTTAAAATTTTTAAAGTGATTTGCGGAAATGTGATGACAAACGCACACGCAAGGGCGGGGAGAATGACTTTTTTGACAAATGCGCCCACAAAAGGCGTGTTGTTATCTAACAGCGGAAACTGCAAATGAAACAAAATCTGCCCGAAATCCACTTTGCCAAAGATATCTTTCACAAAATACGAGCTAAAAAGAATAACTCCGCCGATAAAAATTAGCGCGAAAACTAGCGTGAAAATAGTCACATTTAAGATTCTGCGTTTTTCCATAAAATGCCTTATTTTTAAAAATAAAACGCTAATTGTAGCAAAATTTATGCCACAAATCGCAGAATCTGCTATAATTCCCCCTTTTAGATTCTGCGAAAAGGACACACATTGAAAAACATTCGCAATTTTTCTATAATCGCTCACATAGACCACGGCAAAAGCACGCTTGCAGATAGAATCTTGCAAGTTTGCGGTGGCGTAGATTCGCGTGAATTAAGCGCACAAATGCTTGATACGATGGACATCGAAAAAGAACGAGGCATTACCATAAAGGCGCAGAGTGTGCGACTAAATTACACGCCAAAAGGACAAAATAGTAACGGCGAATCCTACACGCTAAATCTCATCGATACGCCCGGACACGTGGATTTTAGCTATGAGGTTTCGCGCTCTCTTAGTTCTTGCGAGGGCGTTTTGCTAGTGGTTGATGCTACGCAGGGCGTGGAAGCGCAGACGATTGCAAATGTCTATATCGCCATTGAAAACAACTTAGAAATTATCCCCGTGATAAATAAGATTGATTTACCCGCCGCAAATATCGAGCGCGTAAAAGATGAAATCGAAAATGCGATTGGCATTGATTGTAGCGAATCTTACTGCGTGAGTGCCAAAAGTGGAGCGGGGATTAGCGAACTTTTGGAGGCGATAATCCGCAAGATACCTCCGCCAAAAGGCAATGCAAATGCGCCATTAAAGGCGCTCGTTTATGATTCGTGGTTTGATAATTATTTGGGTGCGCTTGCTTTGGTGCGTGTGATTGATGGCGAAGTGGCGATAAATGATGAGATTTTGCTGATGAATACAGGTGCAAATCACAAGGTTTTGGGGCTTATGTATCCGCACCCACTGCGTCCGCAAAAATGCAACAAAATCGCGTGTGGCGAGATTGGCATTTTGAATTTGGGCTTAAAGCAAATTAGCGACATTGCCGTAGGCGATACCATTACGCTAAAAAATGCCCCTGCGGATAGCGCGATTGCGGGATTTCAAAAGGCAAAGCCCTTTGTCTTTGCGGGGATTTATCCAATTCAGACGGATAGATTTGAGGATTTGAGAGACGCGCTTTTGAAATTGCAGCTAAATGATTCATCGCTTAGCTTTGAGCCTGAGACTTCTATCGCGCTTGGATTTGGCTTTCGCATAGGCTTTTTGGGGCTTTTGCATATGGAGGTTATCAAAGAGCGATTGGAGCGTGAGTTTGGATTGGAGCTAATCGCCACTTCGCCCACCGTGCCTTACAATGTCTATCTCACAGATGGCAAAATGGTGGTTGTCGAAAATCCTAGCGAACTCCCGCCCGAGCAAAATATCGCGCGAATAAAAGAGCCCTTTGTCCGTGCGAGTGTGATTACGCCAAGCGAGTTTTTGGGCAATGTGATGAAGTTGCTGACAAACAAGCGCGGGATTCAAGAAAAAATGCAATACATTAACGAATCGCGTGTGCTTCTCATCTACCTAATCCCCACAAATGAAATCATTATGGACTTTTATGACAAGCTAAAATCCTGCACAAAGGGCTATGCGAGTTTTGACTATGAGTTTGTCGGCTACCGCGCGGGAAATCTTGTGAAGCTAGACATAAAAGTCGCGGGGGACATTGTCGATGCGTTAAGCGTGATTGTAGATAAAAACAAGGCGTATGAAAAGGGCAAAAAGCTAGTGGGCGCGATGAAAGAGCTAATCCCGCGACAGCTTTTTGAAGTGGCAATTCAAGCCAGTATCGGTAGCAAGGTGATTGCGCGGGAGACGATAAAATCTGTCGGCAAAAATGTAACGGCAAAGTGCTACGGCGGGGACATAACGCGCAAACGCAAATTATTAGAAAAGCAAAAAGAGGGCAAAAAGCGAATGAAAGCAATCGGCAAGGTAGATTTGCCACAAGAGGCATTTTTGGCAGTGCTAAAAATTGACTAGATTCTGCGAAATTTATGAGATTTTGTAATATAGATTCTGCGCTTTTTGTGCGATAGATTCTGCGACTCGCACGAAAATTCGCAGAATCTACCATAAATCCGTCATTGCGAGAATTTGACTTGTCAAATTCGTGGCAATCTAATTCGTAGATTCTGCGCTTCGCACGAAATTTCGCAGAATCTGCGGTGTTTTCGCGCTAGATTCTGCGACTTAAATCATATTTTAGATTCTGCGCTATTTCGCAGAATCTGCCTTTAAGATTCTGCGAATTTCCACCGCACAATCCACAAAAAACACCACAAACAAACTCACCATCACACACGCAAGAATTACAAAAATATAGATTTTTTCGCCGTGTGTTTGAATGTTTGCACTAATGATTTGCGCGGAAGTTAGCGTGTATCCGCGCTCAAACGCGATGCGATGCTTATCTAAATGAATATAATAGCGATTGATTGGCACACCAAGGAAACTCGCCTCTCTCGCCAAAAGTCCCGCCTCATCGCCATCCATCAACACCACAAATCCATCTTCGATAATGCGCTGTAAAAATGGATTTTTCTCGCTTAAAGTTTGCTGCAATAAATTGGCATCATTTTGCAAGTTTGTCGCAATGGGCGAAGAGTTTATAAACCCTACGATATTTTCTAAATGAAAATAAAGCGGATTCGCAGAATCTACATTTAATGTTTGCGATTCTGCGATGGATTCTGCGTTTAAATCAAATTCACGCAAATTTATTTGCCAAATATCAAAATGCGGATGCGATGAATATTTTTTATACGCGTCAATTAGGCGGTTGCTGTTGCGTAAAATATTGTGTATCACGCTATCTGGAAGCACGATATTGTTGTATTTATGCACTTTCAAAAATGCCTTTCTCAGTTGAAATCGCCCCTCCCTCTCCGCTTGAATTTGCGCTAGGACTTTGGCGTTGCTTTCATTTTGTGCTTTTATTTGCGCATTTATGTGCTCTAACTGCCAATGCGCAAAAGGCAACGCAATAACTAGCAAAACAATAAATGTATAGCAAAATAACTTCCATCGCCGTTTCAGCGTCAAAATAATCTCCAAACTATCGTAAGTTTTGAATAATTTTCGTGATTTTTTCATTGAACCAATCCTTTAAAAATGTAATAAAATGGTGCTAAATTTATCTCTGGATAATTGTAAAAATACATCGTTGTTTCTCTATCCAAAAGGTGCGGATTTTTGGTGAGATGTATATAAATAAAGCGCAGGGCATAAATCATAAAAAATGGAATTATGATTAGATAAACTCGCCGTAACGCCACAAATACCACGAAATAAAATAGCATTTCATTTAATATAAAAAATGTCCGCCCCATTATGAATCCTACAAATTCATTCACCACGCATAGTAAGAAAAATATGCGGATATTTTTGGCGAGTGGGTCATTTGGAGATAAAAAATACAATCCAAATAAAGTAAGCGTGCTTAAAAATACCTGCGTTGCGCTAAGATGCGCTAAAAAGAATAAATTTGCCCCTTGTTTGCTTGTGTATGCTTTGAAATAAATGCTAACTTTTTGTGGCAAAATCCCGCTTAACATATTTATAATATCGAGCACGAAATTATTTAGCATTACACTATCATAAACAAACGCCCCGCAGTAAGTCCAAATGAGCGTTAAGGAGATTTTAGGAAATGTGCGAATAATATAAAATCCACTAAAAATAAGCAACGAACTCAAATGAAACGCACTTGCGATAAATAAAAACAGCAATTTGAAACGCCACTTTTTCGCACAAATCGCATAAAGCAAAATTACACTTCCAAATGCCTGCCTTGCAAGTCCAAGCACCCCAAGCAAAGGCATAAAAAATGTAAATGCCACACATCTTGCCCTTTGGTCTTTTGGAAAGTAGCGAAGCATAAAGATTTCTAACCATACATAAAGCGCACTAAGAAAGCAAATATAACTAACCAAATCAAGCAAAATAGGCGAAAGGCGTGGAAAAATAAATGATAAGATTTTATAAAAACACGCCAGCCCGACTTCTAATCCATTCCCAAAAATAAAAAATGCCCCATCGATGCCATCATAAACATCCAAATAATGCTGATAATATCTAGCAAAATCATCATCGGAGTTTAAAATACGCACAAAACGCGCCTTTGAAGCATAAATCACTGCTAAATTAAAAATCGTAGTTATGCCAAGCAAAATGCGCCACTCACGAGAAATAACGCCACTTAATGCAATCAGCACAAACATCGCAGAAATATACGCATAAAGCGGGGCAAATGGCGTAAGTGCCAAAGGCAAAATATATAAAAATGAAAGGTAATTTGCGCTGGTATTTTGGCGAGATTCTGCGAATGTTGTGCTATTTGCAGAATCTATGGTAGATTCTGCGTTTTGTGAAATTTTCGCAGAATCTAGGGCATTTTTTATGAATTTAAAAGCATTTTTATAAGATGAGAGGGCGCAGAATCTGTCTAATTTTCTATTCTGCCCCCCCCCGATTTAGTTTCAAACATTTATTCATTATCCACCTTAAATTTCGCAATAAAAAAGTTGCGATTGTAATATAAAAATAATTTAATTTTACTTAAAGTAGATTCTGCGAAATTTATATTTTTTGCAGAATCTAATTTATTTTGTCGCTTTAAAAAACATCGCAAGACAATCGCGCTTTTTATTTTCTCGTCATTTTTCGTAGTTTTACCCACATTCTTTGCCATTCGCCTAGTTCTGTGAGCGGATGTCCGCCCCATTT
Organism: Helicobacter sp. 23-1045; assembly: GCF_053654655.1. Classification (NCBI taxonomy): domain Bacteria; kingdom Pseudomonadati; phylum Campylobacterota; class Epsilonproteobacteria; order Campylobacterales; family Helicobacteraceae; genus Helicobacter; species Helicobacter sp. 23-1045. The sequence goes on along the minus strand of NZ_JBSIUR010000002.1, from coordinate 28,236 downwards.
GGTATTTGGTGGAAGATTTTTACCCACAGCCCCGCGCCCAGCCACTTGCACGAAGTCGCCGATATGAATATGCCCACCTGTCCCCGCCTGTCCGCCAAAAACGACATTTCGCCCCGTTGTTGTGCTACCCGCGAATCCCACTTGTGAGACTAGCAGACTATGTTCGCCAACCACGCAATTATGCCCGAGTTGCACCAAATTATCGATTTTCGCGCCCTTTTTGATAATCGTGCTTTCAAATACAGCCCTATCAATCGCCACATTCGCGCCGATTTCGACATTATCTTCAATCACCACATTGCCAAAATGCTCGATTTTGATATGCTCTCCAAACTTCGTGTGCGCATAGCCAAAGCCATCACTGCCAATCACGCTCCCCGCGTGAATCACCACGCCATTGCCGATGATTGTGTCGCGGTAAATGACGACATTTGGGTAAATGGTGGTATTTGCGCCGATTGCGACATTATCCATAATTACCGCATTTGGCATAATGGTGCTATTTGCGCCGATTGCGACATTTTCGCCGATAAATGCGCCACCAAAGATTCGCGCTGAATTATGAATCTTTGCGCTTTTTGGGGTGGATTTTAGGCTTTTTAGTTGTGGCGTTTTAAAAAATGCAGACGCCAAAGCAAACGCCAAATGCGGATTTTCTACAAAAATCGCGTTTTTGTGCGAAATTTTTTCGCCCATTTTTTTATGCACGAAAATCGCCCCTGCATTGCAAGAAGGCAATAAATCTAAATATTTATCTTTATCAATGTAGCTTATGTCATTTTGCGTGGCTAGATTTAGCGGGAGCAGTCCGCGCACTTCAAAATCATTCGCGCAAATCTCACCCACAAATGCCGAATCCGCCTTTTTAAAACTCTCAATTATTTCATATAATCGCATTTTGTCCCCTTTTTGCTGTAAAATCGCAGAATCTAGCGCAGAATCTCGCACGATTCGCAGAATCTAATTGCGCTCAATGGCAATCACGCCACTGCGGATAATCTCTTTTGGCTTAAATCGCTTCAAAGCCGAAATTAGGCTATCTATGCGCGAAGGCTTGTCAGTGGCAACGATTATGATAAATTTTTCATTTGCATTTGCGATTCGCCCATTATACGCCTTGCAAAGCACTTCAATGTCTGCGAGTGGCTCTGTGATGGCGATTTTGGCAAGTAGCGTTTCTTTTTCTAACATATCATTGTCCTCAATCACGCTTAAAACGGGGATTAGCTTGTGAAGTTGTTTGATAATCTGCTCCAAAACCTTTTCATCGCCACTTGTAACGATTGTGATTCGCGATAAAGCCAAATCCTCGCCATTACCCGGCTTTGGTGCAACCGTTAAACTTTCAATATTATATCCGCGCCCCGCAAAAAGCCCTGAAATCCGCGCCAAAACGCTATGCTCATTTAGCACATTTACCGAAATAACTCTTCGTTTTTGCTTCATTTTAGCCCCCTAATTTAGCATCATATTATAAATCGCATCGCCTGCTGCAACCATAGGAAAGACGGATTCCATTCTATCGACTTTCACTTCCAAAAGGCAAGGCAATTGCGAATCTAGCGCGGTTTTGAACGCCTTTTCAAAATCTGCCTTTGTCGCCACGCTAAAACCTAACGCGCCAAAGGATTGCGCGAGTTTGACAAAGTCTGGCTGTGCGCTTAAATCTACGCTAGAATACCGCTCTTCATAGAAAAATGTCTGCCATTGTCGCACCATTCCTAAATAATTGTTGTTTAAGATTATCGTAATTACGGGCAGTTTTTGCTCTACGCAAGTCATTAACTCTTGGATATTCATCAAAACTCCGCCATCCCCCACGATTGCGATTGAATGCAATTTTTTTTGCGCGACTTTTGCACCCATCGCAGCTGGCATTCCAAAGCCCATAGTGCCTAATCCTCCGCTTGTGATGGATTTTCGCGGACTTTTGAAATTATAAAACTGCGCAACCCACATTTGATGTTGCCCCACATCGGTGGTGATTACGGCATTATCGCCACAAATTTCACTTACGCGCTCAATAATCCATTGCGGTTTTAGGATTTTGTTTGAATCCTCATATTTGAAATGGTGCTTTTTGCGGTAAGATTCAAGTGTTTTTAGCCATTCTTTTGTTTTATTTTTATCAAAATCATTTAGATTCTGCGCCAAATTCGCACATACGCGCTTCAAATCCCCCACGATTGGGAAATCCACATCGACAATCTTGCCTATTGAGCTTGGGTCAATGTCAATGTGCGCAATTTTGGCATTTTTGGCAAATTCGCTTAATTTGCCTGTGATTCTATCATCAAACCGCGCACCTAGCGAGATTAGCAAGTCGCATTCGCTAATTGCCATATTTGCAGAATAGCTCCCGTGCATTCCTGCCATCCCTAAAAATAGCGGATTATTATCGCCACAAACGCCACGTGCCATTAGCGTTTCAACGGCTGGGATTTGTGTAGCCTCCATAATAGCGCGAATTTCACTAGCACAATTTGATAGATTCGCGCCACCGCCGACATAAAATAGCGGTTTTTTTGCCAAATCCATCGCGTTAATAAGCTTTGTAATCTGCCGTGAATTGCCATCTAACTTCGGCTTATAGGTTTCTAGCACGATATTTTGGGGGTAGCTAAATTCGCCTATGGTGTTTGAAATATCGCTTGGCAAGTCGATTAGCACAGGTCCCGGGCGTCCGCTCTGCGCGATATAAAAGGCTTCTTTTAAGATTTTTGGCAATTCTTTAATCGACTTTACCAAATAATTATGCTTTGTGCATTGCCTTGAAATGCCCACCGCATCGATTTCTTGAAATGCGTCTGTGCCTATTTGCGTAATGCCTACTTGTCCGCTAATCACCACAAGCGGGATTGAATCCGTGTATGCGGTAGCAATGCCCGTAACGGCGTTTGTAAAGCCCGGTCCGCTTGTAACGATTGCCACGCCCACTTTGCCACTAGCCCTTGCATAGCCATCAGCTGCGTGAATTGCGCCTTGTTCGTGGCGCACTAAAATATGGCGAAAATATTTTTGCTTGTAAATTTCATCGTAAATAAATAGCACTCTCCCGCCCGGATAGCCAAAAACCACCTCCACGCCCTCCAAATGTAACGCTTCAATAAGCATTTTTGCGCCTGTCATTTTACTCATCGCAATCCCCCTTTTTAAAAAGTTTAGATTCTATTAAAAATATTGTAAATAAATCATAAAAAATCTACAATTTCACATTTACTTTTTACAAAATCGCAAAAAAGGACGCCAAAATGCCAAAAGCATTATCATTAAAATACCGCCCAAGCAAATTTAGCGACTTAATCGGGCAAGAATCCGTCTCCCAAACGCTTTCCCTTGCGCTCACACTTGATAAAGTCTCACACGCCTATCTTTTCTCTGGGCTTCGTGGTAGCGGGAAAACAAGCTCTGCGCGAATATTTGCCCGTGCTTTGCAATGTGAAAAATTCCCCGCACCTGAGCCTTGCAATGAATGCGCATCGTGCAAGGCTGCGATGGATGGCTCACATTTGGATATTATCGAAATGGACGCTGCAAGTTCGCGTGGCATTGATGATATAAAAAGTTTGATTGAGCAAATCGCCTATCCACCGAGCTTTGGGCGATTTAAGATTTTTATTATCGATGAGATTCATATGCTGACAAAAGAAGCGTTCAACGCCTTTTTAAAAACGCTTGAAGAGCCCCCAAGCTATGTGAAATTTATCCTAGCTACTACTGACCCGATGAAATTGCCCGTTACGATTTTAAGCCGAACACAGCATTTTCGCTTTAAAAAAATCGCGGTAAATGCGATAGAAGAGCATTTGAAACGCATTTTGCAATTAGAAAATGTCGCATTTGAGGATAGCGCGATAAATCTGCTCTCACGCAACTGCGGTGGGAGTTTGCGCGATGCGATGACTAACCTTGAACAAGCAATCATTTTTTCAAAAGAAAATATCACTCTGCAAAGCATTTCAGCGATGTTAGGCTCACTAAATCCTACAAAAATCGATGAATTTTTTAGCGCGATTTTGGAGCGAAATGACGATAAAATCGATACGCTTTTAAGCGAGTTTGAGGCGTATGAGGCGGAAAATGTGCTAAATGAAATGATTGATTTTTTGAAAAATAAATTGTTAGAAAAAAATCCAAAGTTTGGTTTGGTAATTTTGGAGCGGTTTTTTAAGATTTTGGGCGAAGCGAAAAATATGCTAAATATTAACGCGGATTCGGGATTCGTGCTACTTTTGAGTGCGCTAAAAATGAAAGAATCGTTAAAGATTCAAGATATTGATAGGGTGATTAGTAAATTAGAACGCGAAGTTTTGGACAATTCGCAGAATCTGCTAGATTCTGCGAATCAAACTAAAATCGCAGAATCTAATGCAAAAAACGCAGAATCTGCCAATATTTCGTCATTACGAGTGAGCGAAGCGAACGCGGCAATCCACAGGATTTGCGAACAAAGTGAAGCAACCATCCAAAAAAACAATAATATAGATTGCCACGATTCTGCTTCGCAGAATCTCGCAATGACAGGCGAATCAAATGCAGATTCTACACCTAAAAACCAAACAGATTCAGCGCAAAAATTTCAAAAACTCATCGAAAAAATTTATGAGAGAGATTATGATTTAGGCAAACTTTTTGGCAACAATATCTCTTTTGTGAATTTAGAAAATGGCATTTTGACTTGGGAGTCAAGGGCAGATTCTGCGACAAAAGAAAAGTTAAAACCATTTTTTAAAATCATCAAAGAACTCGTAAATGAAGTTTTTGGCGAAGTAGCAATCCAAAATGCAGAATCCAAAAACGCAGAATCTACCGCAGATTCAAGCAAAGTGGTAGAAATGGTGGAGAGCATTTTTGACATAACCAAAAAGGAACGCGTGTGAGTGCTTTGGTGAGCGCAAATCTTGCGAATCTAAATGACATTTGTGAGGCGATTTGTGCGCGAATCAGTGGCAAAACTCACGCCATTTTTTTGCTAATTGGCGACATAGGCGCGGGGAAAACCACGCTTGTGCAGAATTTTGCTAAATTTATCGGCATAGATGAGAGCGTAACTTCGCCTACATTTAGTTTGCTACATATTTATGGGGATTCGCAAAATCAGCAAAAAAACGCTCACGATTCGTCATTGCGAGGCGTTAAAAACGCCGAAGCAATCCACGAATCTTCAAACAAAAATGGATTGCCACAACCTGCTATCGCAGGTTTCGCAATGACAGAAAAGGTAATCTACCACTACGATTTATACAACGCTTCACTAGAACACGCACTTGATTTAGGGCTTTTGGATTTGCTTGAAACAGACGGGATTCACTTCGTAGAATGGGGCGATTTGCGCCTTTTTGAGATTTTGAAAAATGCTTTTGAAAATATTTGTGTTATTGCCATTAGCAAAACAAAAAATGCTAGAATCTACGCTTTTAAAGAGCAAATTTAAGGGAAAATAATGGATATTTTACGCGCAGAAAACCTAAATAAGCACATAAAAAAGACAAAAATCGTAAATGACATTTCGCTAAATGTCGCTAGTGGCGAAGTTGTGGGACTTTTGGGACCAAATGGTGCGGGGAAAACGACTACTTTTTATATGATTTGTGGGTTGCTTGTGCCTAGCAGTGGGCGTGTGTTTTTGAATGATGATGATATTACAAGACTGCCTTTGCATAAGCGTTCAAATTTGGGTATCGGCTATCTACCGCAGGAATCTAGCATTTTTAAGGATTTGAGCGTGGAGGAAAATCTATCCTTTGCAGCGGAGGTAAATATCAAAGATAGCGATGAGCGACAAAAGCGCATTGAGGAAATGTTGGACGCATTTAACATTACGGCGATTCGCGCAAGGAAGGGCGTAAGTTTAAGCGGTGGAGAAAGACGGCGCGTAGAAATCGCCCGTGCGCTTACAAAAAGCCCAAAATTTATTTTGTTAGATGAGCCATTTGCGGGGGTTGACCCTTTGGCTGTCATTGATATTCAGCGCATTATCGAAAAGCTAGTGTCCCTAAATATCGGCGTGTTAATCACCGACCACAATGTGAGAGAAACGCTATCAGTGTGCGATAGAGCCTATGTCATCAAAAGCGGGACACTTTTAGCGCAAGGCAGTAGCGAGGAAATCTATGACAATGAGCTTGTGCGAATCCACTATTTAGGCGAGAATTTCAAACTATGAGCAAATTAAAGTTACGCCAAAGCCAAACTCTCAAAACCAAATTAACGCCCACAATGCGCAATTTTTTGCCTATGTTAAAGTGCGATACTTTGGAGATGAGCGAGACTTTGAGCGAATTTGCCGCGCAAAATCCCTTTGTCGAAGTGCAAAATAATCTCTGCACTTCGCTTCCAAGCACCCCACCACCAAAACCAAAGCCCTTTAAAAGCGAAAATTCTAAGCGATATATGAGCGATAAAATCGAGCAATTTACCACTTATGAAAAAAGCCTGTATGAAGTGCTTGAATCCCAAATCGTCCCCCCGCTTTTTCCCACGCCACTAAGCCAAGAAATCGCCTTTAAGATTATTGATAATATCAACGAAGAGGGCTATTTTGAGGGCGATTGTAGCGAAATCGCAGATTCGTTTGAATCACATCTTGCGGTGGATTTGGCGATGGTAGAGCGCGTCCGTGCGAGATTTTCTAAAATCGACCCGCCGGGCGTGTGCGCGATAAATGCAAAAGAATCAATGATTTTTCAGCTTGATGATTTTGATTTGAGCGATGAGCTTTATGATTTGGCGTTTGAAATCATCAATGATTTGGACAATCACAAGGCATTTAGCGCGAATCCGCATTATAAAATCGCAATGAAAATTATTTATAAGATTCGCCGAAGACTGCCCCCTGCGATTGAGTATTTTCCAAAGGATTCGCAAGTGTTGCCAGAAATCTTTATAAATCGCACGGTAGAGGGCTTTGAAGTGAGTTTGAATGATAGTTGCTACCCTGATATTTTAATCGATGAACGCGCCTTAAAGTCCAAAAATAGCGAAATTAAGGACAAATTACGCGAGGCGAGGGATTTGATAGATTCGATAAATATGCGAAAGGCGACTTTGAAAAAAATCGGGCTTATGATTTTGGAGTATCAATATGATTTTTTCGCTGGTGGCGATATAAAACCGCTTAAATTAAATGACATTGCCAAAGATTTGGGGCATAGTTCTAGCACCATTTCGCGCGCTGTGGCAAATAAATATTTGGAGTGCAATCGCGGGATTTTCCCGCTCAAAGCGTTTTTTAGCACGGCGATTAGTGAGGATACTTCAAATGCTTCGATTAAGGACTTTTTGCTTGAATGCGTGAGAAATGAGGACAAAAGCAACCCATTAAGCGATGTGAAGCTAAAAGAAATGATAGAGGGCAAATTTGCAGGTGTGAAAATCGTCCGCCGAACCATTACCAAATACCGCAAACAGCTAAATATCGAAAGCTCAAATGAGCGCAAAAAGCTGTATGAAGTAGAATTGTGATAGATTCTGCGAATGTGCTTTGAAAACAATGCTAGATTCTGCGTCAAATTCGCAGAATCTTGCGTGATTTTGCCACAAATTCGCAGAATCTTGCGTGATTTTGCCACAAATTCGCAGAATCTAGCGTGATTTTTGCATTAGATTCTGCGTTTTTTGCGAGATTCTGCGATTTGTTTTGAAAACAATGCTAGATTCTGCGAATTTATCGCAATATTTCGCCTATTTTCGCTCCGCATTTTTTAGCCGATTTGGGAATCTAAATTGCTTATTTTGGCATAATTTACAAATGGAGTTGTTTTATGCGCGTAACCTTTGGCACGAAATATAATCAAATGGATTATTACCAAAATACCTTGCAAAATCGATTGCAAAACGCAAATACCAAAATCGCTTCGGGTTTGAAAATCAAATACGGCTACGAAGATTCAAGCGTTTTTAACCAAAATCTAAAAATGGAATACGACATTCACTCACTAAATCAATCCATCGACATTGCCAATGACGCAAATACGCACACGCTCCACACCGATAAGAGTTTGAGCGAAGTTTCAAAAACGCTTGATGAATTTAAAGTCAAACTCATTCACGCGGCAAATGACATTCACTCACCCACTTCGCGCGGTGCGATTGCAAATGACTTGCGCGCACTTCGCAATCATATCCTTGCGATTGCCAATACAAGCGTGGGAGGCGAGTATATTTTCGCTGGGAGCAATATCAAAGTAAAGCCATTTAATGATGATGGCACTTACACGGGCAATGCCGAAAAGTTAGAGGCACTCATCGCCCCTGAATTTAAAAGCGCGTATAATCTAAACGGCATCGAGCTTTTTCATAGCAGGGATTTGGATAAATACAAAAGCATTACGGCAAATATTGAACGGCTTAATCAAAGCAAACTTCACCCCGCCATTATGGATAAGATGAATGCCACGCAAATCCCAAGCGAAGTTTTTATCGAAGAGGGCGATACACTGCGGGATTTGCTAGGCGACAATGACAATGATACGACAAATGATGAAATGGCGTTTTTTTATCTGCGTGGGAAACGCCCAGATGGCACGAGCTTTAAGGCGAAATTTGCCTTTGATGTAGCTTACAACAATCCGCAATCCGCCACGCGTGTAAGCGATTTGCTCCGCAAAATAGGCGAGGCGTATGGCAACACTTCGCAAAATCAAGTAGTCGATGTCAAGCTAAATAAATGGGGGCAGATTGAAATCACCGAAACAAAGCCCGGTGGCTCAAATATCGACTTTCATCTCATCGCAGCAAACGCAGATGTCGATGATGTAAATACTTTGCACCAAAAGGGAGCGCGGGTAACAAGCTTTCAAAAAAGCGCGTTTTTAGGGGATTTTTCACTCTCACAGATTCACGGAATCAAAAATAATTATGACGCAAGATACACGACTTTGGGCGTGGAGTTCGTTACAAATGACAATCAATACGCAAATAAGGCAACGCAATTAAGCGACATTTTTGGCGTGGAGGCACAGCGAATCGAAATTAGCGGAAAACTACCAAATTCATCAACTCGATATGTGCTAGATTCTGCGATTGAGCCGTTTTATATTGACATTGCAAATAACTCCGTGCAGGATTTGATGAATGCGATAAAGGCGCGATTTGGCGGGGATTTGAATGTTGAAATAAGCAATGGCAAAATAAATATCATCGATAACAATGTCGGCTCTTTGGAGCACGACCAAAAAGAGCCACCATTTAACGGACCAAGTGGCTTTGCGATAACTTTGCGGACACTTGATTCGCAGGGCAATGAAAAAAATGCGATTCGCAATAGTTTTCAAACAAACTACGACAAAACGGCTTTTACGCACAAAGGCTCATCGCTAATCTCAAATATTTCGCAGATTCACGCTACAAGCGGAGAATACGCAAATGATTCGACAAAACTTAGCGAAGTGGCAAACAAAGACTTAAATGGCGAAAAATACATTATGAAGCTAAAAGACCACAATGGCGCGGATATTGAAGCGGCAATCGAGCTAGGGGCGGAGGGCTCATATTTGCTTTTGCCAAATCGTAGTAGTGGCAGTGGCGATTATCGAATCCCGCTTTACAATCCGCACGATAGACCGCCAGCCATTAGCATTACAGATGGCAACAATGTAACTTTTCGCCAAATAATGGACGCAATGACAATCGCGCTAAATTATAGCAACCCCGAAGTGCAGAGATTTATCGATGCGCAAGGCAACGCTATTGATGGCGTGAGCGAGAGTGGCAAAAAGGCTTATGAGCAACTCATCGAAATGGCAGGGCGCAATGTGAGCGTGTTTATCAATAATGATGGGCAAATTGAGATTCAAGATAAAATCCGCTCATTAAGCAAAATGAGCTTTATGATGTATAGCGCAAATAGTGATAATTTTAGCGCGGAGGCGATAGAAAATGGTGCGCCGAGTTTGACATTTAACGCAAACAACGCGCTTACCATTGATAGGGCGCATATTAGCTTTTTTAAACAGCTTGATGAAATGATAGAAGCGGTGGATAAGGGGATTTACCGCCCTGACGCGCTTGGGGACAATTATAACGCCGATTTGCGAAATTTAGGCATTCAAAACGCGCTCACGCTTTTTGACCACCTAAAAGACCACATTGAGAAAAATATCGCGCTAAATGGGAGCTATGGCAGGGTTTTTGAAAATAGCATAAGGCGCAATGAAGTCCTAAAAGTGCAGGTTGAATCAATCAAAAGCGACACAATCGGCGCAGATTTGGCAGAGACTTACAATAAATTTGCCCAGCTCACAAATAACTACAACGCCGTTCTAGCATCTACAAGTAAGGTGAATCAAATGTCGCTAGTGGATTATTTGAGGTAAATGCGCGTTGTCTTTTAGCGATAAATCGGGGAGATTTGTTGTTCGCTTCGTCAATAGACTATCAGTCTTATTTCCTTGCTCACAACTGCACAACCCCGATTTCTCATCTAAAATACTTCCGCGCCTTGAATCTTAATTTTTGCGCCTTTGGCTCAACCGAACTACTTCGATTGTTTGTAATGTTTTTGTCATATTGAGCGAAGCGAAATATCTCCGTCATTGCGAGAAAATGAGCATAGCGAATTTTCGTGGCAATCCACACTTTTTTGTCATTATGAGCGAACTTCATTTGCGAAGAATCTCAATTTTTCCCCCTCCCTTGCGGAGGGGGATTAAGGGGGTGGGTAAAAATCAATCATCACAAAAACTTGTGCGAATCACAGAATCTTATAAAAAAATCCGTCATTGCGAGATTTACATAGCAAATCGAAACGAATCGCGCTAATCCCGTCATTGCGAGGCGATTTGCAAAATCGCCGAAGCAATCCAAATCACACGATTTTAAAAAGCAAATAAAATCAATGTTTCAAAATTGAATCAATAAATTATTTACATTTAGATTCACTTAAAGTAAGCGATTCGCATTTGTTTCAAAAGTCTCGTTAGTGGATTGCTTCGGCGAATCTACGATTTGCCTCGCAATGACGGGATTTTTTTGCATTTGATTCACACTTAATGCGCCTCGCAATGACAAAAATATTTGTAAATCGCACAAAGCAACCCAAATCCCGCGAATCTAAATTCACATTAAATTCGCGACAAAAACCTAAAAGCTAAATGTATATCTAGCCATTATGCTAAATGTCTGCCCAAAAGTATCAGTTATCGTTCCTTCCGCGCCACCTTGCTTCACTTTATAAAGCTCAATAGGCATAAAAGGCACTCGCACAGCCAACTCCACGCCGTGATGAGTGGCGATATTTGTCCGTAGCCCAAAGTTTAGCGCAACATCAAGCCCTGTGGTGCGGACACTCTGTCCCGCTTCTATCGCTTCTATCTCAACATATTTACCCATCAAAGTCGTAGCACCCACGCCAACGCCCACAAATCCGCCAAAATCTAGCATTTCATTTGACATAAAATTCCCCAAAAAATCCACATTAAACCCATAAGAAATCGCCATAATGTCAATTTTTCGTTTGCCACCGCTGATATGCTTTGACTTGCTGAGATTGTGATAAAAGTCCGCATTTGTGTAGTATCGTAACCCCAAATATGGCGTGAAAAAATGCTTATGCCCCGCTATAAAGCCGTAATTTATCCCAGCTGAATCGGCGTTGTGCTTTATCGTTTTTGTTGCGGTTTGTTTTTGTTGCTGTTGTGCGCCACCGCCACCTATTCCAAAGCCTATGAATCCGCCACTTTCTTCGGCAAATGCGATATTTGCGCTACAAAAAATTAGCGATAAAGCGATTTTGGAGAGTTTGTGAGAGTGTGTAGAATGCGAGATTTTTAAACTCTTATTGCCCCCCCCCTATTTGCGATTTTGCGTTGTCGAGTGTTTGTTTCATTTTGATTTCTCCTTTTTGATTAAATTTCTTATAAACCAGCGCGAATCGACAATCCCCGCGAATCTATAAAGGGCGAAATTGTAGTGAAATTTTGATAAAAAATGCAAGTTTGTTTTTTTGGATTTTACCCACCCCCTTAATCCCCCTCCGCAAGGGAGGGGGAGAGAATACAAAAACCACCGCAAGGGAGGGGGAGGTAGAAAAAGCCCCTCCCCTTGCGGGAGGGGTTTGGGGTGGGGTATTTGTCGCAAGAGAGAATTTAGGGTTTAGATTCTGCGATTCGCGTGAAAATTCGCATAATTTTCGCAGAATCTTGCAATTTATTTAAACTTTATTTAAAATTTTATGCTATAATGCGACATTTTATCAAAGGGGTTTTGGTTATGAAAAGGATGAAAAAGTCGATAATTTCCGCCTGCGTGCTGTTTTCGCTAACTTCCGCACTATTCGCAGAATCTGCATACACTTTACGCAAACGCCCTAGCACCGCGCCTAGTGCCACAAAAAGTGCGCAAACTCGCCAAGCACCGCAAAGAGTGCAACGCACCACACCAAAAGTAACGCAAAATACGCAAAATCAATCGATGAGATTACGCAGAAACGCGCAGAATCTCAACACAAAAACCACCCCCAAAACGCAGAATCTACGCACCGCAAACACGCAAAATCCACCCTCCACAAGCACGCAAAATCTACGCACCGCCACGCAAAACACTCGCGCCACTCGAAGTTTATCAAACGCCATTAGCACCACAAAAGGCGCAAGTGCTAGCACCATCACTTGGTCTTCAATCGGTGGGACGGCACTTGCAGGGGGCGTTGGCGGCGGGATTTATGCGCTTGTAAAACCTGACGAAAAGAAAGATAGCGCGACAAGCACTAGTGCGCCAAATCGCACACCACTGCCATTTTATAACCCGCCAAAGGTAAAACTTGGCGTAGTTGATTCAGGATATAATCCAAATCAAATCGCGCAACCTGACAAAAACTTCTACAATGTCGGTGGCGGCGGGCAAAATGAACCATCTCACGGCACAAATGTCGCAAAGTCCATTCGCGCACATAACGCAGAATCTGAAATGTATATGTATAGCGCAAGGTGCGGGAAAAACGGCATTTGCCCGACAAATGCAATGTATCAAAATCTTTATAAAAACGATGTGAGAATTATCAATGGTTCGTGGGGCGCGATGGTAAATACAGGCGGGACAAATACGCCTGTTGGGACGCTGAATTATTATTACACCGACCAATTTTATTATGGGATGGCAAAGGAAGCGGCGAATAATAATCGCATTTTTGTATTCGCTGCGGGCAATCAAAGTTCGCGCCACGCGAATATGCAAAGCACAATGCCCTATGTGGTAAAGGCGACAAGAAATCACGCAAATTTCGATAGAAAAGTGTGGGAAAACTCACGGCGCGGGTGGGTTGCCGTGACGGCGACTGCGCGGTGGAACAACTTGCTAGATACGCGCTATGCAAACTGGATAGGCGAGGAAGCGAAAAATTGGGGTATTGCCGTAGCACCGCATAATGTCGGCATTGGGACTTCGTATTCCGCCCCTGTAATCACAGGAATGCTTGGCAATATTTGGAATCAGTTCCCTTGGATGGATAATCATTTGGTTACGCAGACTTTATTTACCACTGCGGATAAATACACGATTAACGAGGCAAGTAGCATTTACAAAGGCGGGGGCGATAAGTGGCATAGGGGCGTAGTTACGGATGGTCCAAATAAAAAAGTCGGTTGGGGTGTGGCAAATCAAGCGCGTGCTTTGAAGGGTCCTGCGAGATTTGATAAACGCCTTTTAGTGACTAGCGATAATGGCAAAGTGCAGGTAAATTTTGAGTGGCAAAACTATGAAAATTTAAATCAAGTAACTTTTGGTAACGATATCGCAGGCGATGCGGGACTACATAAATTAGGCAGTGGCGCACTTTATATGAGCGGGAAAAATACCTACGCTGGGGAAACTCACATTGATGATGGGACGATTATTTTATCAAATGCGCTTACAAACTCAAAAGTGACTATAAACACGCAAGGTGCGCTTTTCACGCAGAATCTTTCGTTTTTACCAAGCGGCACAACTCAACCAAACTCCGTAACTTTGGGGATGCCAAATAGCGGTTATACTCTCACAAACTACGGATATTTTGGCGTTTTGAAAGATACGACTTTAAATGGAGATTACATAAGCAAGGGCAATGCCTCCACGCTAGGACTTGATGTGGATGCGAAGTTAGATGTGAAAGGTAGCGTGGATATGAGTGGCGGGAAGTTCGCATTTCACTCGCTATCCACTATCCCAAGTAGCAGTTACCAAACCAAAACTTTGCTTACCGCAAATGCTGTGAATAATTGGAATGAAAAGTGGAGCGTGGCGAGTGATTCAAGTGCGTTTTTACGCGTGAGCGGGGCAAAAATAAATGATAAGAAAAATTTAAGCGTGACTTACAGGCGCGACTCTACAAATGGCGTTCTTACGCGTGCGATGGGTTACGCACCGCAGAATCTGCAAAATGTCGGGCAGGGCATTGATGCTGTGTTTAATAAACTATCGCGGAAAAAGCGTTCATTAGATTCTGCGCAAGATTCTGCAAACGCAGGGCAAATCGCAGAATCCGCCGAATTCGCAGAATCTAGCGCAGTTATTGACGCAGAATCTGAGATAGATTCTTATAATGAAGCACTTGCGCTTTTATCAATCCCGCTAGACCAAGCAGAGCAGGCGGTTACAAGCACGAGTGGGGAGATTTATGACTCAAATTTAAGCATTACACACAAAAGCGCAATGCTCTTAAATCGCACGATTGCAAGGCGACTTTACCAAATACAAGATAGCAAAAAAAGTGGCATTTGGGCGGATATCGCCTACGCACGAAGCACATTGCAAGGCGATGGATTTGCGAGTGGTAAAATCACTCAATACGCCATAATGACGGGACTTGATGGCATTTATGATGCCAAAAATAGCGCGTTTGGCGGGGGCGTAATTTTTAGCGTGGATAGGGCAAGGGGCGATTTTGGCGCGGCAGGAAATAGCGATATGCTATCTTACGCGCTTTCGCTCTATGGACTTGTATCTTATGAGGATTTTTATATGCTAGCAAGGGCGGGTGCGGGACTGCACGATACTAGCGTTATGCGAAAACTGCTCTTTGGCAGTAATGCAAACTTGCAAAATAAGCAAAAAGATATGTCTTATCACGGATACATTGAGATGGGATATAACTTTAATGCGGGATTTTTTAGACTGACGCCATTTATCGCGTGGGAGGAAGACTTCCTAACGCGTAAAAAAGTGCAAGAGAATGGCACAAATGGCAACAATTCAAGTTTTGCCCTAACCATCGATGCGGCGAAGTATCGGGTGAGTTCGGCGATTTATGGTGCGAAGGGATTTTTGAAATTTGGCGAGTTTAAGTTAGAGTATAGTGCGCTAAATATGTATGCGCCAAAGCAAAATAAATTTTTATCAAAGGCGAGTTTTAGTGGAAATGGCGGTTCGCAATTTACAAGTGGCGGCATTCCACAAGCGAAAAATTTGGCGTTTGTAAGTCTTGGGGCGAGTTATGCCTTTTCAAATCTCATCTTGCGCGGGGAGTATAGTTTATCGATAAATCCCGACACGAAAAGGAAAATCGAAGATGAGATTATAAATCTAAATTTAAGGTATGGATTTTAGATTCTGCGAATTTGACGCAGAATCGCAGAATCTAATTAAGATTTGAAGTGCAGAATCGCAGAATCTAGCGATTTTTTTGGGATTTTTGGCGATTTTCAGGCGATTTTTTTATAATTTTTTATAATTTTTTTGTGGAATTTAGATTCTGCTAAATATGGAGTTAGTATGAAATGGGAAGCAGGGCAGGACTTTATCGATAGATTGCGGTTTGGGTTGATTAGCAAGGATAAATATAGGCGATTTAGGGCGGGGGTTCGCATCGCGCTTGGCAGTGCAAAATCTAGCGATTATCGCGATATTTGCGCCACTCACAGCATTTATGGCAAAATCTACTATCCATTTTATAATCTATCCGCACAAATGGGGGGGGGGGGAATCGCCCTTTATAACGAATTTGGCGAGAAGTTAGAAGTCTTTTTTATCCGCGATATTCATAACTCAAACGCCGGACTAATACGCTCACGGCGCATTGTGTGGGATAATTACGACTTTGGATTAAAGAGGCATTTTTACACGGGGCATTCAATGCTGCAAACGATGGGACGCCCTACAAATCGCTACGGCGCACTTGTAGAATCTGAAAGTATCGTCCCTAGCGAATATAAGATTTTTGAAAAGCATAAGGGATTAGAGAGAGATTTTGATTTGATTTTCACTTATAGCGCAAGGATTTTGGATACGCTGCCAAATGCTCGTTTTGTGCCATTTGTGGCGCAAATTTGGAATGAAGATTCTATCGCCCCTGACTTGCATACCAAAAAGAGCAAAAATATAAGTTTTTTGAGTAGCGATAAGATTATGTGCGAACTTCATAAATTTCGCCTTGATTTGGCGTTGCGGTGCAAACGCGAAAATCTCTGCGATACTTTTGGGCGATTTGACGGCGGTGAGTATGTGAAAAATATCAGCGATACGCTCAATGACTACCGATTTACCATTTGTTTGGAAAACGACATAAGCCCATATTATTTCTCCGAGCGACTTACTAGCGCACTTGCAGCGCAAACTATCCCCATTTATTTGGGTGCAACGGAGATTGATAAGTTTTTCAATAATGAAGGCATTATCCAAATCACCACAAAAAGCGACATTAAAGAAGTCCTAAAACAATGCACACCGCAAGAATATGAGCGCAGACTCCCAGCAGTGTTAGATAACTACAAACGCGTAATGGAGCAATACACAAGCAAAACAGATTATTTATGGGATAATTATTTAGGGAAAATAATGGCGTAGATTCTGCGAATAGCAGAATCTGGCGCAGAATCTAGCACAATTTTTGCAAAATCTAATTGCAGAAATCGCAGAATCTAGCGCAATGTTTGCAAATTCGCAGAATCTCAATATTCCACCAGCGCGTAATAATCGCTCTCCCCAAGATACTTTGCATCGCTCAAAAATGCGCTATATCGCCTAAATTCGCTCTTTGGAAGCAAAATATAAAAACTCCCCTCCTTTGCCTTTAAATCCACCGCAAACGCCTCAAACTGCCCATCTTTGAGATGCTCTCCAAAACTATAATGTTTATAGTATTTCCGCTCAAACGCCGGCACATAGGCGATTAACTGATTGTTTGTTAGCAAAAGTTTCGCGCCATTATTTTTAAACACATTTAAAACAAGCGCATTTGTCGCCTCACCGCCTATTTTCATTTTTCGCTTATATTCGCCTTTTATGACTCGCTCTTCGCTAAAATGCGCCACAATCAAACCGCCCACCACAAAAATCACAAAAATCGCCCCAATTTTTTTATACAAAAATGGCAAAATCCTCAAAATCACCTCAAAATAATAAATCATTATCGCGCTAATTGCAATCATCATCAAAGGCAGTCCGCCTTGCAAATTCCGCAAATCATAACTCAAATGCGTCCCCCAAAAGACAAAATACAAAATCGAAGCAACACCCAAAAATCCAAAAATTCTATTTTTTATCCCAAGTGCCAAAATGCAAAGGCAAAAGAGTTGCGCGAACTTCTTATAGCGCGAAATCGCTTCATCAAATCGCTCAAAATATCCCTTGCCAAGGTAGATTCTATGCCAAGTGTATTCAATATTTGTGGCGGGAGTGTTTAAAATGATTTTTTTATAAAGTGCGATAATCACCCAAGGTGCGAGAAAAGCGATGATGATAAAAATATTTAATATGATATTTTTGCCAATTTTGCGAAAAAATATTACTAACAAAAGCACATAAATCCCGCACCAAAATAACCCGCTTTGCTTGATTTCCGCGCTAATCCCAGCGGCAAAACTACCTAACAACAAAAATAAATTTGCGCTAGATTCTGCGAAATTTATATGATTCGCAGAATCTATGACAGAATTTGCGCTAGATTCTGCGTTTTGCGCTAAATTCGCAGAATCTGCGTTTTTTAACAGCGCATTTGCTTCAATCAAAAGCAACGCAGAGATTAAAATCATCATCGCCACGGGCATATCCACATATCCTACATAAAATTCCCCGCTCCACCGAAAAAATGTCATATAAATCATCACGCAAAGTGCAATGCCAAAGCAATTTGTGTTTAAAAAATTAGCACCAAAAATCTCGCTATCTTTTAAAATAAACAAACTTGCCACCGCCCACACAAACATAAAATACCAATAAATCGCCACGCCGACGCCCTGAAAAGTCGATATTTGCGAACTTGCCACATATCCAAGTGACAAAAGCATTGGATAAAGTTGCGAGTAACCGCCCTCATTTAGGACAAATCGCCCCCTTGCCCACTCGCTTCCCCACCTATCCCACGAGACCACCGCATCCCACGCCCAAAAAATATCCGCCTTAAAAACTTTATTTAAAAAATAAAGTGCGATTAAAATGCTGATTGCAAATAAGATTTTTTCAAATCTTGTGCCTTTTTGCAAAATCTCATTTGGATTGATATTTGCGTAGATTCTGCGCCAAAATAAATATAAAAATGCTAAAATTTCTAACGCAAAAATGCCAAGCACCACAAATTGCGTATAAAGTTTAGCGGCGACTAGCGCATAAATTAGCATAAAATTAACACACAAACTAATCACAAAACTAAACACAATAAAAAATGCCACGCTAAAAAAGCGAATTTTTTTCGCCCTTTCAAGCACACCAAAAATAATACCACCAGGCAAAAACACCGCACTAAAAAATGACAAAATCGCAAAAATCATAATTCCTCCCTTTTTTAATCTAAAAATTTTGCCCTAAGTCTAAAAATAAAAAATCTCTGCACTAAAAAACTAATGGCAAAGATTCCTGCCTCGCAAAATGGTTTTACCAAAATCTCGCTAATCCCGCTATGCGCGCTAAAAATAGCGATACTTTTCATAGAGATTAGCATTAAAATAATCGTTAGCATTACATAAGATAGCATTTCAACCCACATATTGCCCTTGCTTTTAAAGACAAATTTTTTCCCAACGATGAAATTAAAACTCCCCGCAACAATACGTCCGCAAACCATCGCCCAAAGCAAAGAAAATCCCACCACAAAGCAAAACACAAACACCACATAATCAATTAGCGCGGTTAAAAGCGAGTTTCCAATATGCCGAAGTAAAACGCAATAAATACTCAAACTATCAAAGATTGGATTAAAATGCGAACTTGCATTATTGTCAATATAAATGGTTTTGATTGGGATTTGCAGGATTTTCACATCGCTATTTGCCGCCAAAATCAGCATTTGCATCTCAAACTCATATCCATTTTGCGGTAAGGAAAGCAAATTTTTGGCAAATGGAATATTAAATGCGCGAAGTCCGCTTTGCGTGTCTTTTATGTGTTTGCCAAAAAGTATTTTAAATGCGAGTGCTGTAAGTTTATTGCCAAATTTTGAGCGAAATGGCGTTTTAGATTCTGCGCTAAAACTTCGCACGCCGATGGCAAAATCCGCATTATTTGCCAAAAATTTATCGCGCAAATTTAGCACATCTTTGATACTATGCTGCAAATCGCAATCCATTGTGATAATGCAAGAAGCATTTGGAAAAGCATTTATCGCATAATTTATGCCGTTTTTTAGTGCCGCACCTTTGCCTAAATTTATCGCATTTTTTAGCACAATCGCAGAATCTAGCGTATTAAAAACGCAATCAAACGCACTTGGCGAACCATCATTTATAACAATCACAATAAAATTATATTTTTTCAAAGTGGAAGCAAGGGCGATTAACTCTTTGCTTGGTTTGTATGCTGGGATTAGCGCGATGGCGGAATATAGATTAGATTCTGCGATTTTTGCGAGGCGAGATTCTGCGATTTTTGTGGGAAATGGCACAGATTCTGCGATTTTTGCGAGGCGAGATTCTGCGATTTTTGCGGGAAATGGCGCAGATTCTGCGATTTTCGCAGAATCTAAATTGTTTTTTGTGATTTTCGCAGAATCTAAAATCCGCGAATGCTTATTCTGCCCCCCCCCTATTTGTCATTTTAAAATTCATACTTTTGCTCCAAATAAAAAATGCAAAATTCTAGCAAAAAATTTTAATATTTGATAAAATTTCGCACTAAATTTTACAAAAAGGATAAATATGAAGTTTTTTTATATCAAGCGAAGTGAAGGCAACATCGCGCGAAATAGCGCATACGAAGCAAAATTATATTTTTTTGGAATCCCGCTAATTTCTAGATTGCAAATAGGGGGGGGGCAGAAAGGGAAAAGTTGCATTTTGCTATAAAATCTTTGGCATTTCAGTTTTTAAAAAACTCTCACGCAAAACTTTTTGCTTAACACACTCTCTAAATAGCGATATTGGCGAATACATCGCCACAAATGACAAAATCAAAGAGCATATTTTGCGATTGGTGGCAAACTTGTCATCGCAAGATAGAGATTTTATCATCCGCCAAATTGCTCGCATTTTAGAGACACACAAATCGCAAAATCCAATCATCTCAAATCTCACACAAGATGAAATCAAAGATTTGACAAAAATTTATTGGGAATTTTTCCAAAATATTTTTAAGATTAGCGAAAATCTCTATTATTACAGCGGATATTTTCTGCCAATCAACCACTTTGAAATTAGCGTATTTTGGCATAAGCACAATCTTTTGAGACTTAAAAAGCAGACTTTGGAGGCGATGAGAAGCAAGGATTTTATCGATGTGGGCGGATTTATCGGCGATAGTGCGATTATATTTGAGAGGGAATTTTGCGATAAAAATATTTATTGCTTTGAACCCGCGAAAATAAATTTTAACTTAATACAGCAAACCATCGCGCTAAATAATTCAACGCGAATAATCCCCATAAACAAAGGTCTTGGCGCAGAATCTACGGAGATGACGATAAATATCGCAGGGTCAAGTTCAAGCATTTGCTTTGAAAGCGATAGCAAAGAAAGTATCGAAATTACCACGCTAGATGAGTTTGTAAGAGATAGGCAAATCGAAGTTGGATTTATAAAAGTGGATATTGAGGGATTTGAAATGGAGTTTTTAAATGGTGCGAAAGAGACGATTGCCACGCAAAAACCAGCGATGTTAATTAGCATTTATCATCAAGCAAAAGATTATTTTGAGATAAAACCGCTGATTGAACGCTGGGATTTGGGATATAAATTTAAGATTTGCAAGGGAAGTGATTTTAGTTTGGTCGCCGAAACCGTGCTTTTGTGCGAGATTTTGTAGATTCTGCGTTTTTGCAGAATCTCGTGAGGGATTTCGCAGATTCTGCGTTTTTTGCAGAATCTCGTGTGGGATTTTAGATTCTGCGAAATGATTTAAATTCGCAGAATCTTAGACTTTTACTTTGGTTCAATCAATTTTCTCCCAATTTTGCGGATTGTAAATATCGCCCCTAACTTTCCAAACCGCCTCTTTTGCGTATTTATCTTTTGGATTTTTATTGCCTTGAAAATATTTGGGATGAAAATGCACCACTTCCCTATTTTGCGGATAATTTTTCAGCGGATTTGGCGGGACTTTTTCACATCCGCCAATATATTCGCAAATCAAACTTGCCACATCGCTATTTATCATTAAACGCGAATCACTTTTCATTTCGCCCCTAGCGTGCGGATTTTTCACTAGTAGCAAAGTATCGGTGTAATATCCGGGGAAATTATTCCCTGCGATTTTTAACTGCGGATATGAATCCGCCCTCCCGTGGTCACTCACAATAACAATCATCGTCCTATCATAAATGCCTAAATCTTTTAATTTGTCGATAAATCGCCCAATCTCACGCATCGCACACACTTCGGAGTTATATTTCCCCCAAAACATTTTTGGGATTAAATCCCTGTATTTTTGCGGTAATTTCGCCTTTGGATAGAGAGTGGGTAGGCAAGAGATATCATCCACCACAAAACTATCGTGCGTTAGTCCGCTTGCGATAAATTTTAGCGTTGATTTATTTGCCCCAAGTGTGACATTATCGATGATTGTGCCAAGTTGCGAAATGTGGTGCGTAGCGAGATTTAGCGAGTGTGAGGATGCTCTAACCTCACCAAAGTGAATGCGCCACCTCGCTTCCTCAACTAACAAAATTCGTGTGCGAAGCGAATATGGCGCATTTCGAAAAATCCCATAAGATAGCAAAGCATCCACATTCAAATCCGCCTTAATCTCCGCCAAAATATCCGCCAAAGCGAAATTATGCGTTTTTTCAAATGCGGTTTTGTAGTAATGATTATTTGTTTTCATCGAAAAATTTGGATTTGCGAGATTTTTGGTGATATTTGCTTCATTCACCGCATAAATATCAAAATCCACGCGAAATCCCTTTTGCAAAAAATTAGAAGCGATATTTATGATGGCACTATCCCTCTCACTCTCCAAATCCGCCACGCCACGCGCATTTATTTGATACGAACTAAAATAGTCCCCACCAAAAACGCTAGGCAAAGAAGTATGCGTAAAACTCGATGCGGTCGTGGTATTATCGTAATAAATAAATCCATCAAGCATCGTTAGCAATGCAGGATTTTCCTCTTGCAAAATCTTAAAATGCGACCCAGTGAAGGCATCTAACATAAATACGATAATATTTAAATCATCTTTTGAAAATGCAGAAAAATGCGGATTTGGATTTTGCAGATTCGCAGAATCTGCGGGATTTTTGGAGTTAGATTCTGCGATTTTTGAGGCGTTTTGCGCTAATAAAATTTGCGATAATGAAATAAATGACAGCACCACAATGCTTAAAAACATAATTTTTATCCCTTTTAAAAATATATGCTTTGCAAAATATAGCACCAAAAACATCGCCACACAGGACAAAATTCCAATTGCCAAATCGATGAATTTATTATTTTTATGATAAATTTTGCTAGTATCTAAAAACATCATTTGCTCCATCGCTCCGTAATCGCCTACCAGCACGAAGCAATAAATAAATCCAATGCTTAAAACCACGCAAAATGCGAATGTGCCGAGTTTCAAAAGTCTTGTTTTGTAGAAAAAACTCGTGGCGTAGATGAAAATCCCGCTTGTTAGGATGAAAAATCCCGCTAGCGCGCATAAAGTCGAGGTCGTCTGCGTGGCGTCAAACTGCGTCACATCGCTTGCATACAGCGCAAATGGCGAGAAAACGCAGATTAAAAAGCAAATATTTAAAATCGCAAAGATGGAAATATCGCGGTAAGTTTTGTAGTCTTTGTCGCTAAAATCGCCGTGCGATGGGAAAATCGCGCGAATTAGATTGCGTGGGAATTTGGGGAATTTGTGGTTTGGGGGAGATTCTGCGGATTTTTGGGGAGATTCTGCGAAATTCGTGCGAAACGCAGAATTTCGTGTAAAATTTGAAGTTTTAGCAGAATCTAGCGCAGAATCTGCGGGATTTTTACGATTAGATTCTGCGAATTTGATTTGATTGGATTGCCACGATTTGGCATTCGCCAAATCTCGCAATGACGAAGTGGGGTTAGATTCTGCGTTTTTCGCAGAATCTGCCTTATTTAGCGCGGCGCGCCGCTCTCTCTCTCTCTCTCTCTCTCTCGTTGCGTTTTATCGAAAATCTCTTTGAAAATCTCATCGAAAGTCTAAAAAATCTCATCAAAAAATCCTTAAAAATTAAAGCAAAATTATAGCAAAAATCTCTAAACACACTTCATAATCACGCATTTTTCTCCACCGAATCTCGCCCCATCGAATCACTTCCAGCTTTGCGCTTAAAATAAACATACACCGCTAAAATCCCAACCGCACTAATCAGCGTGAAAATCACCGCTTGTGTCACATAGCCCTTGATTTGCGCTTCTTGCGGACTTAAAGTTTTGCTTGTAAAAGTGTGGATAATCTCGCTAATCTCCATCCCCGCGCTAAAAATCCCGCCAATGTAATATCCTAAAATCGTTAAAATAATCACCCAAATCCCCGCACCTAGCGAAGTATAAAAGCAAAATTTTGGCAAATTCATTTTTGCAAGTCCCGCAGGGAGTGAGATATATTGCCGCACCGCAGGGATTAGTCGCCCGATAAATGTGCTAATCTCCCCGTGTGCTTTGAAAAATGCCTCCATTTGATTCATCGTTTTTTCGCTAAAAAAGAAGTATTTGCCAAATTTTAGCACGAAGATTCGCCCAAATTTTAGCGCAAGATAGTAATTAAACAGCGCACCAGCAAGCGAGCCTAAAACCCCCATAAGCACCGCGATTATCGCATTCATCTCGCCTTTATACGCCAAATATCCCGCAGGTATCATCACTACTTCGGATGGGAAGGGGAAAAAACTTGACTCTAAAAACATCATCGCAAAAATGCCAAAATATCCCAGCTGCCCTACAATATCGACTATAAAATTCACAATTTCGCCCATTTTTTGCCTTTATAAATTTAAAATTTTAAGTTATAATTTTACACGAATTTTTTTAAAAATAAAGGGGCGATTTTGGCGAGAAAAAAGGTAGCACCACCACCAAAGCCGGGCGGACTCCCGCTGTGGCTAGGGACTTTTGGCGATTTGATGAGTTTGCTTTTGACATTTTTTATTTTGCTTCTCTCAATGGCGACTTTTGATAAAGAAAAGGTGCAACAAGCGATTGGCTCGGTGCAGGGGGCATTAAGCATTTTGGAGCACGGAGTGGAGACGGAAATCACCCCGCCAAATCCCATTCAGGCACTGCCCTTGCAGACTGAGAGCAATAAAATCGAAGTGCTAAATGTCTTTGCAAGTCTTATGAATGAATACAGCGAAATGAGCGAGATTAGCGATGGTCCGGGCATTGATTTAGAAGAATCTGATGATGGATTTATCTTGCGAATCCCTGATGATTTGCTCTTTGCAAGTGGGGGCGTGGAGATTGTAAATCCTAGTGGGCGGGTATTTTTAGAGCGAGTGGCGTTAGAAATTGAGCGATTTAGGGATATTTTAGCTTTGCGAATCATCGGCAACACGGATAATGCGCCATTTCGCGCAGGGAGTGCGATGGATAATTGGGACTTATCAAACAAGCGCGCTTTAAGCGTGGCAAACGCGCTTTTGTCGCTTAAAATCCCATCAAATATTATGCAAATTGGCGGTGATGCGGACTTTAATCCCGTAGCGGATAATGCCACACCGCAAGGACGCGCGAAAAATCGCCGTGTGGATTTGCATTTTAGCGTGGTGGGCGATGTGAGCGACAAAGAGCAAAAGGCAAATGAGATTATAAAAAATTTAGATTCAGCGAATATTGGGGCGCAAAGCGCAGAATCTAATGCGAATCAAAACTCCGAATCTAAAATCACAGAATCCACCAAAAATTAAAGGCAAACGAGTTGAGAGAGCTATTTGAAGGGGCGATAAAGTTTCAAGAAGAGAGCTTTTTAGCGCACAAAAAACTTTATGAAAATTTAGGCAAAAAGCAAAATCCACACACGCTTTTTATCAGCTGCGTGGATTCGCGTCTCGTGCCAAATCTCATCACAAACACTCTGCCCGGCGACTTGTTTGTCGTGCGAAATGTCGGCAATATTATCCCGCCTTATACCGATAATAACGCGATGCGTAGCGGATATTTGGCGACTACGAGCGCGATTGAGTATGCTTTGAGTATTTTGAAAATCAAAAATATCATAATTTGCGGACATAGCAACTGCGGGGCGTGTATTGCGGCGTTGCGCGATTTGAAGCGATTAGATTCTACGCCGTATGTCAAAAAGTGGTTAGAGTTGCTAAACCCCGTAAAAGAGCGCGTAAAGGCACTAAATCCGCAGTCCTTTTCAAAAGAAGTGTGGCTGTGTGAGCAAATCAATGTCGAATATCAGTTAGAAAACCTTATGACTTACCCATTTGTCGAAGAGAAGTTTGACGCGGGCGAGCTAAATATTTATGGGTGGTATTATATCATCGAAACGGGCGAGATTTTAAACTACAATATGATAAAGCGTGAATTTCGCCCCATAACCTGCGCCAAAATCGCAGAATCCAAAGGCGCAATCTTAAAAAATAAGGATTAAAATGAAAAAAATGCAAAAAAACAAAATGATAGTTATGGCTGGACCTTGCGTGGTTGAGAGCGTTGATGGACTAAAAATTATCGCGGAGGATTTGCGCGAATTGTCACAAAATCCGCGAATCGACTTTTATTTCAAAGCAAGTTTTGATAAGGCAAATCGCACAAGTTTGGAGAATTTTCGCGGAATCGGCATTGATGCGGGTTTGGAGGCTTTGGCACAAATCAAAAAAGAATTTGGCTACAAAATCATAACCGACATTCACGAGCCTTCACAAGTCGCAAAAGTCGCGCAGGTGGCGGACATTTTGCAAATACCCGCGCTTCTTTGTCGCCAAACGGATTTGATTGTGGAAGCCGCAAAGAGCGACAAAATCGTAAATATCAAAAAAGGGCAGTTTGTAAATCCGCGCGATATGCAATATGCGGTTTTAAAGGCACTAAAAACGCGCGATTCATCGCTAAAAAATGCGACTTATGAAGCGTCAAAAAAATTAGGCGTTTGGCTTACAGAGCGTGGCAGTAGCTTTGGCTATGGAAATTTAGTCGTGGATATGCGAGGTTTGGCTATAATGCGCGAGTTTGCACCTACTATTTTTGATATGACACATAGCATTCAAATGCCCGGCGGGGCGAATGGCAAAAGTAGCGGTGAGAGAGAGTTTGCGCCCATTTTGGCTAGGGCTGCGGCTGCTGTGGGGGTTGATGGATTTTTTGCCGAAGTGCATAATGATGCGCAAAATGCGTTAAGCGATGGCGCAAATATGCTTGATAGCAAAAAAATCGGCGATTTAGCAACGCAACTTTTAAAAATCGCCGATTCAATAAACTAAAATGAAAGGACAAAAAATGACAACTTTTGAAGGAAATTTACAACTAAATGGTAGCGAAAAAGTCGCAATCATCGCATCGCGTTTCAATCATCTTATCGTAGATAGGTTGGTTGAGGGCGCGATGGATAGTTTTAAGCGACACGGCGGAAATGTGGATAATCTAAATGTGATTCTTGCGCCCGGTGCGTATGAATTGCCGTTCGTGCTAAATCGCATTTTAAAGCAGGACGAATATGATGGCATTTGTTGCGTGGGGGCGGTGATTCGCGGGGCTACGCCACATTTTGATTATGTGAGCGCGGAGGCGACAAAGGGCATTGCAAATGCCACGCTAAAATACGATGCGTGCGTGAGTTTCGGACTTTTGACGACAAATAGCATTGAGCAAGCGATTGAGCGTGCAGGGACAAAAGTCGGCAACAAGGGCTTTGAAGCGATGAACGCGCTTATTGAGCTAATGAATCTTTATAGCAAAATGTAAGGCGCGTTATGGCGACTAGAACTCACGCGCGCCAAATGGTTGTCGAGCTTTTGTATGCGCTATCGATGGGCAATGAGCGCATTTTTGACTTTGCCGATTCGCTTTTGAGTGCAAAAAAGATTCGCAACACACAAGCGGACTTTGCAAAGGGCTTGTTTAGTGGCGTGGTGGCGCATTTAGCGCAGATTGATAGTATCATAAATGCAAACCTAAAAAGCTGGGAGTTAAAGCGACTAGGGGCGATTGATAAGTGCATTTTAAGGCTTGGCGTTTATGAAATCCTAAAAGGCGAGATTGACGCGCCTGTGGCGATAAATGAAGCCATTGAAATCGCTAAAATCTTGGGAGATGAGCGGACGGGGGGATTTGTCAATGGCGTGTTGGATGCCGTGCGCAAGGGCGATTTTGATTTAGAAAAAGGCGTGGAGAGTGTGGTGGAGCCTAAAAGTGTAGAATCTACGCCAAAAAATACAGATTCAGCGAGAAAATGGGATTTTATGCAAAAGGGTAAAGATTCTACAACTCGCACTAGCAAAAAGCGAAATTTTACAGATTCAGCGAAAAATTGGGATTTTGCTAAAAAACGCAAGACAGATTCTACGAAAAAATACAAAAGAGATTCAGCAAAAAAGGCAAACTTCACACCTAAAAACCAAACAAAAAAATCCTACGCAAAAAAGCCCCCAAAATCACGCTAGATTCTGTGAATTGCAGAATATAAAAATATTTGTCATACTGAGCGAAGCGAAGTATCCAAATAGGATTTACTAAATTGCGTATTTTTTTAATTTTGCTAACGCAAAATTTTACTAGATTGCCACGAAGTCGCCCTTAAAAGTGCGATTTCTCGCAATGACGATTAGAGATTTTTCGCTCGTTTCACTCGCTCAAAATGACAAGTGAAACACAAAAACAATCGAAGTAATGGCGGTAGTGCTTTTGTATTTGTAAGAATTTTTGGGATTGAGACTAGACTAATGGTCTGCGAAATCCCAAAAATTCTTACAAGTGCGAAATTGCATACCCCAGA